>JBBAPY010000077.1:0-11751 GCA_040400635.1 Rhodoferax sp. | reverse complement strand
GGTGATTGGCATTGGTTTGTATGACGCAATTTATTTTTATGTCATACTTTACGTCATACAAATATTTCAGTTTGTATGACAAGGAGCCGTCATGTTGTCTGTTCGTCTATCTGAAACCATGGAGCGCGATTTGAAGCAGTTTTGCGCTGTCCGCAAACTGAGCAAATCGCAAGTCGTGCAAGAGGCGCTGGCCGAATACATGGTTGCAGCGCAAGCGCCGGCAGATGGCAAGGAAGCGCCTGAACCGGATCTGTCGTTTCTGGCCCCTGATGATCCAATCCGTCAGTTCATTGGCATCGCCAAAGATGGCATGAGTACCGACGAACTTATGCGGATGACGCGTGGCGACGATTGGAATCAGCCATGATCTTGGTGGACACCAATGTGTTCGTGGATGTCATCCACCGAGACCCAATTTGGTTGGACTGGTCGTTGCGGGAGCTGAGCAAAGCCAAAACCCAAGGCATCGTGACCAACTTTGTGGTCTATGCCGAACTGCACACGCACGACACGGCAGGCCCGCACATCGATGCATTTCTTGAAAAGTTGGGCGTGCAGATTCTGGATGTGTCCAGGCCAGCCGCTCAAGGGGCCGCCCACGCGTTCAGGGCTTATCGTCACCGCGGCGGCACCAAAACCGGCGTGTTGCCCGACTTCTTTATTGGCGCCCATGCCCAGGCCGAGGGGCACCAACTGCTCACTCGCGATGCGGGTCGCTACAAAACGTATTTTCCAAAGATCAAGTTGATCAGCCCCTGACACGGCAGCATCGAAACCAATTGCGCCATCAGGCTAGCGCTGATGGTGGATGGCCGCCAGTAGGCCTTCAATCAATCCGGCGCACGCGCCTCGGACTGCTTCCAGGTGTAGACCAGGACTGCGCCCAGGCTCGTGCCGGTGTTTTGGCGTACTAAGGGGCTGGCCTGGTTGGCTGCTCCTTGGACGCTGTCTACACGGCCAAATACCAGCAGCCTGGCGTCTGAGGACAGGGGGTATGACCAGGAGCCACTCAGGCGCAGCGCCATGAGACCGGCCTGGGCTTGGTAGGCCGCGCGGCTGGCGGTGGCCTCTGACGCAGTCACACGGTAGAGCAGCGATTGCATAGACTGGTCGGCGCTGATGGCGCTGATGCTGCTACCCCAAGTCCAACCCTCTTTGGCGCGGTAGCTGTATTTCAATTCGGGCTCCAGCACCATGCCCCGGTAAGCCGCGCTGTTGCTCAGGTCAAATACGCCGCGCAAGGGCAGCTCGAAGCGCCACTGCCCCGGTGCGCCGGTAGCGCTGAGGTTCCAGCGCATGCGCGGCCCAAATTCGATCAAGGTTCCCAGGTCGTCCATGCCTTGGCGCGCCACGGTGTCGCTCGCCCGCGAACCGAGCGATCCTGAAAAGCCAATGTCCAATTCAAAGTCAGGCCGATGAATGGCCCGAAATCCAGCGCTGTCACGGTCAAGCCGGAAATACTCGCCACGGTAAATCACATAGGGCACTGCCAGCGCAATACTCACGGTCTCGGAAGACCCTGGATAGGCCGACTGTGCTGCCGTTAGGCCAACGGCGCCAATTTCCCATAGGGGCAATCCCCCTTTGGCGGACTGCGCCAGCAAACTTTGGCTGCAAACGGTCAGCATGAGGGTAAGAGGCCATTGCATGCGCATAGTTGTATCCTTGGTGACGTAAAAGGGCAAAATATTCGTTCCAAACGGGCTGTGCCGATAATGATCAGGCCGCCATTTTTATGTATCTTCATGAGCGAACTATGTCGCTACGATCTAACCCGGTTTTACCATGACAGAATTTTCTTCTATCGCGCAGACCGCATTTGCGTCCTTACCTGCTGATGTCCAATGGGCCGGGCTCCGGTTCAGCCACGAGGTGACTACCCACCGCATGGTGCGCGATGATGCCCCCCAGGCCAATGCCACCAGTGTGGATATGGGCGTTATGTGCGAAGTCCTGGTCGACGGTCACTTCGGCTATGCCGCCACCTCCGATACTTCCGAAGAAGGGTTGCAACTGGCCCTGGGACGGGCCTTAGCTACCACGCGGGCCGGGAGCTCTCGAAAAGCACATGCTTTTCAAGCAGCCCAGAGGCCACCATCGCAAGGCAGTTTTAGAAGCCCGAGGGCGCAAGGCCTGGATATCGACAGCACGCAGGCCATCACCCAATGCCTGCTGGCCGCCAGCGCTGCGATGAAAGGTGCCCCACGTCTGGTCAGCAGAATGGCCCATGCGATGTTGATCCAGACCCGCATTGCGTTTTTCAGCAGCACGGGCGCGGCGATTGATCAGCGCTTTGACATGGTATCGCTCAACCTGTCAGCGACAGCGGCGCAAGGTAGTGAATCACAAACCCGGACCTGGTCACGCACCGGTCAGGCTGGCGCTGAGGTTTTTGAAACCGAAGCCTTGGCATCGCAAGCCAGACGCATAGCAAGCGAAGCATTGCAATTGCTTGAAGCGCCTAACTGCCCCAGCGGCGTCATGGACCTGGTGCTGATGCCCGATCAGATGATGCTGCAAATCCATGAATCCATCGGGCACCCCCTGGAGTTGGATCGTATTTTGGGTGACGAGCGCAATTACGCCGGTTGGAGTTTTGTGAAAGCCGAGGACTTTGGGCGTTTGCGTTATGGATCGGAACTGATGAACATTTCCTTCGATCCCTCCCGCGCCCATGAATTTGCCAGCTACGCGTTTGACGATAGTGGCAACCCGGCAAGCAAACAAATGTTGATTGAATGCGGAATATTAAAGCGCGGCCTGGGCTCGCTGGAGTCGCAACAGCGCTCGGGTATTGAGGGCGTAGCGAATTCCCGATCGGCCTCGTGGAACCGTGCCCCCATTGACCGCATGGCCAATATCAATCTGGAGCCAGGCGATAGCACTTTGGAGGAGTTAATCGGCCAAGTGCAGCAGGGCATATTGATGCATACCAACCGGTCCTGGTCGATTGATGATTACCGCAATAAATTTCAGTTTGGATGCGAGTACGGCCAATTGATTGAGCATGGGCGCTTAGGCGCCGTGGTGCGCAACCCCAATTACCGGGGTGTCAGCATCGATTTTTGGAACCGCCTGGCAGGGGTAGGCCGCGATGATGAGGTCCACGGCACGCCTTATTGCGGCAAGGGTGAACCCAGCCAGGTGATACGGGTCGGGCACGCGTCGCCCCCGTGCTTGTTCCGCGGCGTGGAAGTGTTTGGAGGTCAGGTATGAACCCCCTGGATTTTTCCAAGCAAACCAGCCTGCTGTTGGATGCACTGTGTGAACGCCTTTTTGCCAACTTGCATCCGGGCGAAGAAGTCACCGTCAGTTTGGAAGCAGAGGAAACCCTGTACCTGCGTTTGAACAACAACCGGGTCAGGCAAAACACCGACGTGACCCAACGCGTATTGCAGATAAGGTACCAAGGCGGCGGTCGTACCATTGACCATGGCATGAATTTGAGCGGCCAGGTCGATACGGATTGCCGCAGCATCGACGCTGTCCTCGAACGCTGCCGCCTCGATGCCGCGGTATTGCCGCAGGACCCGTTCCAGGTGCCAGTGCAAAACCATGGCAGCAGCCGTGAGGTGTTTAGGGGGCAGCTCCTGGCGCCCGAAGCACTCATACCGGCCATCGTGGAGCCGGCCGGAGGCTGTGATCTGGTGGGGTTTTATGCTGGAGGCGTGGTCATTAGGGCCAACCGTAATTCAAAGGGGCAAAACCATTGGTTTGAAACCGAAAATTTCTTCTTTGATTATTCTCTTTACAACGGACCACAGGCCGTCAAAAGCGTTTATGCCGCGTCCACCTGGAATGCCCCTGACTGGGCGGCCAACCTGGAGCGTAGCAAGGCCTCCCTGCACTTGCTCAAGCGCCCCATGCAATCGGTCCAGCCGGGCGCTTACCGCAGCTATTTTGCGCCGGCCGCTTTTGCCGATTTGCTGGGCATGATGTCCTGGGGTGCTTTGTCTGCAGCGGCCTGGAAGCAGGGCCGCAGTCCTTTCAAAAAGCTGATGGAAAAAGAACTGCAGCTCTCGCCCCTGCTTTCGGTGTCTGAAAACTTCGGTATGGGCTTGACGCCGTGCTTTAATGATCTGGGTGAAGTTGCGCCCCAGTGTTTGGGCTTGATCGAGGCCGGCACTTTGAGTAATCTGCTGGTGAGTTCGCGCAGTGCCAAGGAATACGGATTGCAAACTAACGGTGCTTCAGGCCACGAATCGCCGCGCGCCCTGGATGTGGCAGCAGGGAGCTTGGCCGACCAGGATATTTTGGGCGCCTTGGGCAGTGGCCTGTACCTTTCGAATTTGCATTATTTGAACTGGAGCGATCCGGTATCGGCGCGTGTTACCGGCATGACCCGCTATGCCTGCTTTTGGGTAGAAGGCGGTGAGATCGTCGGGCCGATTAACAACCTGCGCTGGGATGAAAGTCTCTACAACGCACTGGGACCGCAATTGATGGCACTAGGAAGTCAGGCCGAAGTTTCCCCTGAAGTCGGCACTTATTCAAAACGCTCGCCTGGCGGGGTGCGCGCACCGGGCGCCTTGATCGACGCCTTTCATTTCACTTTGTGACCAGCCAAGTACTTAGCGGGCAGTGCGCGACAATCCCGCCATGGAACGAAAAATACTGCTCGCGGGCGGCGGCATAGGCGGCTTGGCTACGGCCTTGGCCTGCGGCCATCGAGGCATGGCGACGCAGCTCTTTGAACAAAAGCGGGTGCTCTGCGAAGTCGGTGCCGGTGTGCAACTGGGGCCGAACGCGGTGCGTTTGCTCGAAGGCTGGGGCCTGGGCGCGGCGCTCGATGCGGTGGCTTGTTTCCCGCAGCGACTGGAGGTGCGCAGCGCGCAAAGCGGCGCATTGCTGGGGGCTCTGCCTTTGGGCGCGCGCGCGCTGCAGCGCTATGGCGCGCGTTACGCCACGATTGCGCGCATCGACCTGCACACTTTGCTGCACCGCGCCGTGCTGGCCCAGGGCCTGGCCGAGATACACCTGGGGCGCGCAGCGCAACGCGTCAGCCAGGATGCCAGCGCGGTTGAGCTGACGACCGATGACGCGCGCAAGCGCCGCGCCAATGTGCTAATCGCCGCCGATGGCCTGTGGAGCCATGTGCGCGACTTTTTGCGCCAAGGTCTGCAGCCGGTTTTCAGCGGCCATCTGGCCTACCGCGCTATGGCCAAGCAGACCGATTTGCCGCTGGCCTTGCGCAGCAATTGCATTACCGTGTGGTTGGGTCCGGCCATGCATGCAGTGCAATACCCGGTGCAAAGTGGCGAAGTGCTCAATCTGGTGGTCATCGTCGAAGGGTCGGCGCCTGGTGATACACAGGATTGGGAGCAAGCCGCACTGCGCAGCGACTTAAGG
This sequence comes from Rhodoferax sp., assembly GCA_040400635.1. Classification (GTDB taxonomy): domain Bacteria; phylum Pseudomonadota; class Gammaproteobacteria; order Burkholderiales; family Burkholderiaceae_C; genus Allorhodoferax. Next base: position 6,402 of record JBBAPY010000077.1, on the reverse strand, counting down.
ACTCTTATGTCAAAGGCAGATGTCGGGCTGCAGGATTTGGTGGGCTCTATGGCGCAGTGGCGGCTCTGGCCCTTGAACGGCTTGGCGCATCTGCGCGGCCCGCAGGACATGGCGTTTGGCCGCATTGCCTTGCTGGGGGACGCTGCCCACCCCATGTTGCCCTATCTCGCGCAGGGCGCGGGCATGGCCATAGAAGACGCCGCTGTGCTGGCGCGCTGTCTGCACCAAGGCCCGGCAGACGATGCCAAAGCCTTGCTGCGCTACGCCTCTTTGCGTTGGAAGCGCAATGCGCGCGTGCAGGCCAGGGCCCAGCGCAATGGCGAAATTTTCCATGCCACCGGTCTGAAGGCCTGGGGTCGGGATACGGCTATGCGCTGGATGGGCGCGCGCCTTTTAGATATGCCTTGGTTGTATCGGGGGGTGTGAGCCGCAGGCCTTACAGCTGCGTGCGCAAACTCCAAATTTCGGGGAACAGCACCACGTCCAGCATCTTGCGCAAATAGCTGACCCCACCGGTGCCGCCCGTGCCGCGCTTAAAGCCGATGACGCGTTCCACCGTGGTCACATGGCGAAAGCGCCATAGGCGAAAGGCGTCTTCCAGGTCGGTGAGTTCTTCGCCTAGTTGGTACAAATCCCAGTAGCGCTGCGGGTCGCGATAAACCACTAGCCAGGCCGATTCCACGCCGCCATCAGCGGGGTAGGGCAGGGACCAATCCCGCTCCAGGTGCGTGGCTGGCACGCCAATGCCCCGGCGCGCCAGCAAGCGCAGTGCTTCGTCATACAAAGACGGGCTGCGGTAGGCCGCTTCGACGTGGGCCAGCAGGTCGGGCCGGTGCGCATGCGGGCGCAGCATCGCGGCGTTTTTATTGCCCAAAGAAAACTCGATACAGCGGTACTGGTAGCTCTGAAAGCCGCTGGAGCTATCTAAGTAAGGGCGGATGGCGCTGTATTCGGGCGGCGTCATGGTGGCCAGCACGTCCCAGGCGTGTACCAGTTGCTCCATGATGCGGCTGACACGGGCCAGCATTTTGAAAGCCGTGCCCAATTCGTCTTTGGCGACATGGTCCATGGCGGCGCGCAACTCGTGCAGCATCAGCTTCATCCACAACTCGCTGGTCTGGTGCTGCACGATGAACAGCATCTCGTTGTGGTCCGGCGAGCGCGGGTGCTGGGCGCCCAAGATGGCGTCCAGCGACAGGTAGTCGCCATAGCTCATGCTGTGCGCAAAGTCTAGTTGCACCTCGGCTTCGCTTTGCACAATGGCGGCGCTGCCTTGTGCTGGTGGTGTTTCAGAATGGAAAGGGCAGGCGCTCATACAAACCTTTAAGTAACCGCATTTTTTTGCATAAATTGCGGCGCGCGCCAGGCGCCGGTTTGCAGTACATCGCGCAGCTGCTCCACGGCATGCCACACATCTTCAAAGCCGATGTACAAAGGCGTAAAGCCAAAGCGCATGATGTCCGCTTGCGCCTTGCCGTCTCCAGCGCGAAAGTCGCCAATCACGCCACGCGCAATCAGGGCCTGCACCACGGCGTAGGCGGTGGAGCTCTCAGCCGCGCTGTCCAGCGTCCAACTCACTTGCGAGCCGCGCTGCGCGTGTACACGCGGCGTGGCCAGGCCCAGACCGAGCCCCGCACAGCGTGCTTCTACCAAGGAGATAAACCTATCGGTCAGCGCCAGCGATTTGCGGCGAATAGCGTTCATGCCACCGAGCGGCTCGGCGGCGGCAAACACATCCAGCCCGCATTCGAGCAAAGACAGGCTGACAATAGGCTGCGTGCCGCACAAAAACTGCGTGACACCCGGCGCGCTGCGGTAACTGCTGTCAAAGGCGAAGGGCGCGGCATGGCCCCACCAGCCGGAAAGTGGTTGCATAAATGGCAGATCAGTGCGCCCGCTTTGGCGCGGATGGACCCATAAAAATGCCGGTGCCCCCGGCCCGCCATTAAGGTATTTGTAGCCGCAGCCCACGGCGAAGTCGGCGTCGGCAGCGCGCAAGTCCACCGGCACTGCGCCGGCACTGTGCGCCAGGTCCCAAACGACCAGCGCGCCAGCGGCATGCGCGGCAGCGGTGATAGCCGCCATATCGTGCATGGCGCCGCTACGGTAGTTCACATGCGTGAGCATCAGCACCGCCACCTGCGGGCCAAGCGCTTGCTGCACGCCATCGGCCTCCACCAGTTGCAAGCTGCAACCATGGCTTTGGCACAGGGCCTCGGCAATGTATAAATCAGTAGGAAAGTTGCTGCGCTCGCTAACGATGACGCGCCGCGCCGGGTCCGCATGCTGCACAATGCGAATGGCCGCCGCCAGCACCTTGAACAAATTCACCGAGGTGCTATCCGCCGCCACCACTTCGTCAGCGCCGGCACCGATCAAGGAGGCGATGCGTGCGCCCAGGCGCTGGGGCAGGTCAAACCAACCTGCTGCGTTCCAGGACCGAATCAGCCCCTGGCCCCACTCCTGCTGCACCACCTGCGCCGCCCGGGCGGCTGCGGCCACTGGCAGTACGCCCAGCGAATTGCCGTCCAGGTAAATCGTGTCTGGAGGAATACTGAAATGCGCACGCAAAGGGCGCAAGGGGTCGGCCGCGTCGAGCTGGCGGCAGTCGTGCAAAGTGGTCATGAATGTTTGGGAAATGAAAGTGGGGTGGTACGGGTCCAACCCTCAATTAAATTGGAAGGCCCCTGCAGCGCTCGCATCGCTTTTTTAGGTGTCTTGCCCCATGCGCACCAATCTCCCCGGCCTGGCTCCGGTTATCGCGCCCTCCCGAATCACCGCCTCCCCGGCCACCCAAGTGCCGATATAGCCCTGTGCTTTTTGCAAAAACCGCTTGCCGCCTGCCGGCAGATCGCGCACCAGTTGGGGCATGCCTACGCTCAGGCGCTTGGGGTCGATCAGGTTGAAATCGGCGCGCAGTCCGGGCTGTATCAGGCCGCGGTCATGCAAGCCTAAGTAGCGGGCGTTGCGCGCGCTCATCATTTCTACCGCCTGCGCCAGGGGCAAGCGATCCTTGGCGCGGCCCAGCACCCAGTGGCTGAGCATGAAGGTGGAGAAGCTGGCGTCGCAAATCGTGCCCACATGCGCGCCGGCATCGCCAAGGGCAAAAAGGGCGCGCGGGTGTTGCAGCATGGTGTGCACCGTGTCCAGCGAGCCTTGGTTGTAATTGAAGATGGGGAAGTAAATCAGCTGCGCACCATCGCCTTCGCACAGGTAGTCATACATGGCCTCCAGCGCCGTGGTGCCGCGCTGCTTGGCGCGCACTAAAAAGCTTTGCATCACATCGGGCTCGTAGTCAAGCCGCGCGTCTAGCGGGAACATGCGCCCGGCGATGAGCTCGATGCGCGATAGCAGCAAGTCCACTAGCGGCGGTATGGCCGTGCCATCGCCGGCCAGGCGTTCCGATTTTTCTGACAGGATGCGCGCTTTGCGGGCTGGCTCGCGCAGCGATTGTGCGCGCTCCGCCAAGGGCAGTGCGGCCACTTCTTTATAGCCGGGGAAACCCATAAACGGATGGAAGCTCGCGTCCAAGCCGTTGATCACGCCAATACCCCGCGCAGCCGCTTGCAGGAACAGCGGCAGGCCTTGCGCTACGGCAGCTTCTACCCGCTTTTGGATCTGCAGGTATTGCTCGCCACCGGGGTCGCGTTGCAGCCAGGTCATGGACAGGGGGCGTCCGCTGGCCTGGGCCAGTTGCTCCACCAAATCAAACTCGGCGTCAAAGCCTTGCGGGCCTTGCATCAGGTCAAAGTCGCTGACCACTTGCACCACGCCATGGCCCAGCCCTTCGAAGGCTTGGGCCAGACCGCGTAACTCTGCGCTGCTGGCGATGGAAGCCGGTGTGTCATGCCCCTCTGCGGTGCGGTGGTTGTCCGAGCGACCGGTGGAAAAGCCGGCCGCCCCGGCTTGCAAAGCGCTGCGCAAATGCGCGCGCATGGCGGCCACGTCGGCATCGGTAGCCGCCTCACATGCTTCGGCGCGCGCGCCCATGACCAGCATGCGCAGCGGGTCGTGCGGCACCATGGTCAAAAAGTCCAGGCTGTGCGGCATCGCGTCCAGCGCGTCCATGTACTGGCCAAAACTCTCCCAGGAAAAGCGCACGCCTTCGCGCAGCGCCACGCCCGGGATGTCTTCCACACCCTCCATCAGCTTGATGAGCCGGTCCTCGCTGCCCGGCCGCAGCGGCGCAAAGCCGACGCCGCAGTTACCCATCAGCAGCGTGGTTACGCCATGGTGGATGCTGGGGCTAAAGGTCTCGTCCCAGGTGGCTTGGCCGTCGTAATGGGTGTGAATGTCAATAAAGCCCGGCGTCAGCCAAGCGCCTGCTGCGTCCAGGGTTTCGTGTGCAGCGCTGCTGATGCTGCCCAACTGCGCGATGCGCCCATCTTGGATGCCTACATCGGCGGTAAAGGGCTCACCGCCGCTGCCATCGACCACGGTGGCGCTACGGATAAGTAAGTCAAGCATGTTCGTTTCCTTGCATTGCCATGCGATCTGCGCGCCGCCAAACCAGTGCCAGTGACATGCCGCTGACGATATGCCAGATGCCCCACAGGCTAGCGATGATGACCATGCCCAAATCGGCGTTGAACTGCACCGCAATAATGCCCAGCGCTAAGCCGGCGTTTTGCATGCCGCCTTCGATGGTGACGGCGCGCCGGTCTGCGGTGCTCAGCCCCATGACGCCGCTGGTTAGCCAGCCCATCAGCAGGCCGCTGGCGTTGTGGACCACCACCAGGCCTAGCGTGGGCAAGAGCCCCAGCGTTAGCAATTGCCGCTCTTTAATCAAACCCAGCACGATAAAGGCCAAGAGCGCGATCAGCGAAAAATTGCCCAGCGGTTTACGGATACGTGCGCTGAGTGCGGGCAGATGGCGCGTCAGCGTCAGGCCCAGCGCCAAGGGCAGCGCCAGCAAGGCAAACAGGCTGATCCAAATATCCGAGGGGTCGATGTTCAGGGTTTGCAGCCAACCGGCCGTGGCCGGGTTGGTGGCCACCATCCAGCTGAAATTAAACGGCGTGGCAAACAGCGCGATCAGGCTGGCCACCGCCGAAATACTGACCGACAGCGCGGTGTTGCCGCGCCCGAAATGCGTCACCACATTGCTCAGGCTGCCGCCGGGGCAGGCCGCTACCAAAATCATGGCCGCTTCTACATTCGGGGGCAAGTCCAGCACCAGCGTGGCGGCCCAGGTGGCTACGGGCAGCAAAATGAACTGGGGAATCAAACCGACGATCACCGCCTTGGGGCTGCGCGCGACGCGCAAAAAATCGTCCAGCTGCAATTCCAAAGCAACTGAAAAAACCATGGTCGCTAGCACCAGGCTCAGGACAAGTTGTTGTGTTGTCATCGGGCGTTCCTTGGTGGCTGGGTGGAAGCTGGCATGGTGCCCGTCTGCGCGGGCTCAGGCCAGGCGCTGGCGGTGCAGCGCAATCTCTTGCAAGACCCGTTCGGGCGCCGTGCCGCCGATCGTGTTGCGTGCGTCCAGTGAGCCTTGCAGGCTCAGGCAGTCAAACACATCAGCCTGTATGGCGGCATGGAAACTTTGCAGCGTGGCCAGCGGCAATTCGGACAAGTCTTTGCCCGCTGCCTGCGCGCTTTTGACGGCATGGGCTACTACTTCGTGCGCGTCTCTAAAGGCCAGGCCTTTTTTCACCAGGTAATCGGCCAGATCGGTGGCGGTCGCATAGCCCGAGCCCGCAGCCTTTTTCATGGCTTTGGTATCGGGCGTCATGTCCCGCACCATGCCGGACATCGCTGCCAAGCAAAGCGAGAGCGAGTGCAACGCGTCAAACAGGCCTTCTTTGTCTTCCTGCATATCCTTGGCGTAAGTGAGTGGAAGGCCCTTCATCACGATCAGCAAAGCGGTGAGTGCCCCGATGATGCGGCCTGATTTACCGCGAACGAGTTCAGCTGCATCCGGATTGCGCTTTTGCGGCATGATGGACGAGCCGGTGGTGAATTTATCCGACAGTGCAACAAGACCGAATTGCGGTGTCGTCCAGATGACGATTTCCTCGGCAAACCGCGACAGATGCATGGCGCATATCGAGGCGGCTGAGAGTGCTTCCAACGCGAAATCGCGGTCCGAAACGCTATCGAGCGAATTCGAGGTGGGGCGGTCAAAGCCGAGAAGGCTTGCCGTAACCTTCGGCGTGTTCTTGATCAAATGATAGACATCATCGGTCAGGTCGCATTTGACGAGCACATAACCGGGGAAAAACTTCCGTTCGGCATCCACCTTACGACCGCGACGCACTTCCACGACTTTTTCGGTCGGAACCATGATCTCGTCAAACTTATCAGCGAGGTTGCGCTGAACGGCTTGGTCGCGGATCGACTGCGCGACCTTGTTCTCAAAGTTTGAATAAGCGTGAACGATATACCAACGATTGGCCATTA
>JBBAPY010000076.1:0-11773 GCA_040400635.1 Rhodoferax sp. | reverse complement strand
GGCAAAATGCCGCCGCCCGGATAGACCAGCACCAGCGGCTTGCCGTCAATCGCCGGAAAATCCTGCGCCAGCCTGGTTTGAATGCCCTGGATCAGCGCTGCATCGAGCTGCACCTGCGGCGGCGGCCTGGGAATGCCCAGCACCGGCAGTTTGGACTTGGGCACTGCCGTCGAATCAATCGACCTGGCCAGCGTCAAAAACTGCGCGCTGATGTGGTGATAGGGGTTGTAGGGCACCGGCCGGTTGATGTGCGAGCCCCGGTACAGGCCTTCCTGCGTATGCGGGGTAAAACCGCTGCGCACCAGCGCGCCGCAGGCAAAAGACAGCAGCGCGCTAACGCGGGAAAACAATTCGCAGTCGATCACCGCGTCAATACCCAAAGCGCGCAGTTTTGCGCTCACGCGCAGGATGTCGCCCGCCAGCGAAAGGCCGCCGCTGTCGTCAATCGAATGCATCTGCGCGGCTTCGGTAAGCGAGAGCAAGCGGGTAACTTCTTGGTTTTTTTTCAGTTGCAGTATGTGGATGGCCGCTTGCGGGTAGCGCTGGCGCAGCGCGGCAAACATCGGCCCAGCTAAGACGATGCTGCCCATTTCCGACAAGAGGATGACCAGAATATGGCGCGCATCCTGCGGCATTACCGCAGGCTTGCGCCATAAACTGCTAAGCCCCACCCAGCCCGACACCACGCTACATAGCAACTGGCCCAGCCAGCGGTCTATCAGGCGTTGTGTCTGCAGCTTCATGCGTCTGTTGTTTTACAGGCCTGCCGCTGCACGGAGCGCCGCGGCTTTGTCCGTACGTTCCCAGGTGAATTCAGGTTCTTCACGGCCGAAGTGGCCGTAGGACGCAGTTTTCTCGTAAATCGGGCGCAGCAGGTCCAGCATCTGGATGATGCCTTTGGGGCGCAGGTCGAAGTGCTCGCTGACCAGGGCGGCGATTTTTTCGTCAGAAATCACACCGGTGCCTTCGGTATAAACCGTAACGTTCATGGGCTTGGCCACGCCAATGGCATAGGCCACCTGGATCTGGCATTGCGTGGCTAGGCCTGCCGCCACAATGTTCTTGGCCACATAGCGCGCGGCATAGGCTGCGGAGCGGTCCACTTTGGTGGGATCTTTGCCGGAGAACGCACCGCCGCCGTGCGGGCAGGCGCCGCCGTAGGTGTCCACAATGATTTTGCGTCCGGTGAGGCCACAGTCGCCTTGCGGTCCGCCGACCACAAAGCGGCCGGTGGGGTTGACCAGGTAGCGGGTGTCTTTCAGCCACTCTTTGGGCAAGACCGGTTTGATGATTTCTTCGATCACCGCGTCGATGAATTCTTGCTTCATCGTCGTGCCATTGCTCATCTCGGGGCTGTGCTGGCTCGACAGCACGACGGTGTCAATGCTGTGCGGCTTGCCGTTGAGGTAGCGCATGGTGACCTGGCTTTTCGCATCCGGACGCAAAAAGGGCAGGCGCCCGTCTTTGCGCAACTGGGCCTGGCGTTCGACCAGGCGGTGGGCATAGTAAATCGGCGCGGGCATCAGCTCAGGCGTTTCATTGCAGGCGTAACCGAACATCAGGCCCTGGTCACCGGCGCCGGTGTTGAGGTGGTCGTCACTGGCGTGGTCCACGCCTTGGGCGATGTCATTGGATTGCTTGTCGTAGGCGACCAGCACGGCGCAGCCTTTGTAGTCGATGCCGTATTCGGTATTGTCGTAGCCGATACGCTTGATGGTGTCGCGTGCCACCTGGATGTAATCCACATGCGCGTTGGTGGTGATTTCACCGGCCAGCACCACCAGACCGGTATTGCACAGGGTTTCCGCGGCAACGCGGGACTTGGGGTCTTGCTTGAAAATCGCGTCCAAAATCGCATCCGAAATCTGGTCGGATACTTTGTCGGGATGTCCTTCGGACACCGACTCGGAGGTAAAAAGAAAATCGTTCGCCATGGTTGCTCTCCTAAAAAATATGAGGTTGACATGCGTTGCCAATCCCGGGAGCTGGCGAACGCTTTAGCAGATTTGCCCTCAAGGACAAGGCACAATTGGCCGGCAAGGCCGGTCGATCGTGTCGTCGCCCTGCAAGTTGCTCGTTTAACTCGGCGACCCTTTCATTCTAGCAAAGCCCTATGCCATTTTTGATCCGTCTGCTCGCGCGCTGCCCTCTGTGGCTATTGCACGGCGCCGGTTGGCTGCTGGGTTATTTGAGCTATGGGCTTTCGCAGGATTACCGGCAGCGTTTTCACACCCAGTTGCGGCAGGCCGGCTATGGCTGGCGCGAGGCCCTTAGCGCTATCGGGCAGGCCGGTTGCAGCGTGTTGGAATCACCCCGTCTGTGGTTTGGCGCGCCGGTTCCGGTGCAGTGGGATGGGCAGGAGGTAGTACGGGACGCTTACGCTAGCGGACGCGGCGTGATTTTTTTGACCCCGCACTTAGGTTGTTTTGAAGTGACAGCGCCCTGTGCGGCGGCGCTGTTTGGTGAGCGCTATGGACCGATGACGGTGCTGTACCGTCCGGCCCGTCAAGCCTGGTTGGCTGCGATGCTGCAGGCCTCGCGCAGCCGCAAGGGCATGGTGACCGTGCCGACCAATTTGCAGGGCGTGCGTAAATTGCTCAAGGCTTTGCGCAAAGGCGAAGCCGTTGGCCTCTTGCCCGACCAGGTGCCGCCCTTGGGCATGGGCATTTGGTCACCGGTCTGGGGCCGCCCGGCTTACACCATGACGCTGGCTGCCAAACTGGTCTTGCAAACCGGTGCCGAAGTGGTTGTGGCATGGGGCGAGCGCTTGCCCTGGGGGCAGGGTTATTGCATCCATGCATACAAACTTGAGGTGCAGTTGCATACAGGTCTGGATGCCATGGTGGCCCAGATCAACGGTGCCATGGAGGGCTTGGTGCGCCAATGCCCTGCCCAGTATTTGTGGGGCTACGAGCGCTATAAGCAACCCCGCCGGGAGCCTCTTGTATGAACCCGTTGATGCGCTTCATGCAGTTACTGGCTTATGTGCCGCTTCCTGTCTTGCGCGCCATGGGCAGCGCTTTGGGAATGCTTCTGTATGTCTTTGCCCGTCGCCGCCGCGCGGTCGTGCAGGCCAATCTTGCGGCCTGCTTTGGACACTTGGACCTGGCGCAGCGCAGGGCTATTGCGCGCAGACACTTCCGTCTTTTTGCCCAAGCTTTGCTAGACCGCGCCTGGTTATGGCACGCGCCAGTGCCCTTGCTACGTCAACGCATCCATTTCGAAGGCGCATTGGCCGAACTGGATAAGCCTGAGCCCTTGGTATTTTTGGCCCCGCATATGGTGGGCCTGGATGTTGGCGGCGTGGTACTCACCGAGTTGCAGCAAATTAGCACTGCATGCATTTACGTTCCCTTGAGCAATGTGTGGGCCGAAGAATGGATGGTGCAAGGTCGTAATCGGTCCGGGAAGGTGCACTCGATTGCCCGCAAAGACGGCCCCCAACCAGTGCTGCGCGGACTGCGCAAAGGCATCCGGCTGCACTTGTCGCCGGATATGGATTTCGGTGCCGAGGGGGCGCTATGGGTTCCGTTTTACGGCGTGCCCGCCGCTACCGTGCCGGCGCTGGCGCGTTTTGCCAAGCTTGGCCGGGCGCGGGTCTGCACCTTGGTCAGCCGCCTGGTCCCCGGCGGTTATGAAGTCCGCTTGAGCGATGCCTGGGCGGATTTCCCTGGCGAGGACTTGCAAGCCGCTACCTTGCGGATGAACCAATGCATTGAACATTGGATTGACCAGGACCCCGCCCAGTATTACTGGGTACACAAGCGCTTTAAGACGCGCCCGCCGGGTGCGCCTAGCCTCTACGCTTGAGGCAAGGCCTAGGTTCTGAGAAGGCTGGCAGGCCTTGTTTTTAGGTCGCCTTCGGGTCGATCAGCACCGGCGCCGGGCTGGCCGGGTGGGCCCAATCCCACAAAAGCGTGGCTACGTCCTCCAAGCCGGTGCGCTTGGTAGCTGAAAAAAGCCGCACTTCACCACCGCCTGCTTGCAACTTGGTAATCGACAAGACTTTCGCGCCCTCGCTGCGGGTGAGTTTGTCAGCCTTTGTCAGTACCACCAAAAACTTCAACCCTTCTTCCACCCGGGGGCGGATGACGTCGAGCAATATTTCGTCCAATTCGGTCATCCCGTGGCGCGGGTCGCACATCAGCACAATGGCCTGCAGGTTTTTTCGGCTGACCAGGTAATTGGCCATCACCTGTTGCCAGCGGATCTTGTCCTGCTTAGGTACGGCTGCATAGCCATAGCCGGGTAAATCGGTGAGCACCGCGTCCATTAAGCCTTGCTTGCCCAGGGCAAACAGGTTGATGTGCTGGGTGCGTCCCGGGCGCTTGGAGGCAAAAGCCAGTTGTTTTTGCTGCGTTAAGGTGTTGATGCAGGTGGATTTGCCGGCATTGGAGCGACCGACAAACGCAATTTCCGGGACGTCTAACTCCGGCAAAAAATGCAATTGCGGCGCAGTGGTCAAAAAACGCGCCGTGTGCAGCCAGCCCAGCGCCTGCTGGGCGGCGCTCTTGGGGGCTGGGGCGGCGCTGGCTGGCTGGGCCGGGGCGGGCGGGCGTTGGGTGGTCATGGGCTTATGGTTGTTATGGCGGGCAGACCCCGACCCGCATTGTAGAATGGTGGTGTTTTTGCCCTACCTAAGAGCCCTAGCATCATGAAGTCGATTGCCCAATTGTTTCTCTTCGCAGCCATGCTCGCCAGCGCGTTTTGCGCCTCGGCCAACAGCGCGGAGCCTGCCAAAGCTGCCAAACCCGATTTGGCAAAAGGCGAAGCCAGCTATGGTGCGGTCTGCGCGGCCTGCCACGGGGCAGATGGCAATTCGGGCACCCCGACTTTCCCCAAACTGGCGCAGCAGCATCCCCAGTATTTGGTGAAACAACTTCAGGAATTCAAAGCCGGTAAGCGCGCCAATCCGGTCATGCTCGGTTTTGCCAGCGCCCTGTCCGAAGACGATATGCGCAATATTTCTTTCTGGCTTGGCAGCAAAGCCGCCAAGACCGGTTTTGCCAAAGATAAAGAATCCGTGGCCTTGGGCGAACGCATTTACCGTGGCGGCATCGCTGACCGCCAAGTGCCGGCATGTGCCGGTTGTCACAGTCCTAATGGCGCTGGTATCCCGGCGCAGTACCCGCGCGTCGGTGGCCAGCATGCTGAATATGCTGCGGCACAGTTGACTGCGTTCCGTGATGGCGTGCGCAAAAACAGTTTGCAAATGAGCCAGATTGCGGCCAAGCTCAATGACCGCGAAATCAAAGCCCTTGCGGATTACGTCGCCGGTCTGCGTTAAGCGTGCTTTTCCAGGCGCACACCGCGCCTGCGGTGCTTATAGCGGCATTGTTTTTTGCCTGGAGCCCCTGTGAAACTTCAAAGTTCTGACACCACCCCCCGTGATTTGGTGGAAGGTCGCCGCGGTGCGCTGCAGCGTTTGCTCGCCAGTACCGGCGCCTTAGCCGTGGGCGCCATGCCGTCCCTCAGTGCAGCCCAAGCGCTTGCACCGACGCAAAGGCCCGGCAAATTGGCCCCGTTGCCCGCCAAGCCGAGTGCACTGCCGGGTGTGCCGGCGATGGACAAACCGACGGCTTACAAAGACGCGTCCGGCTACAACAATTTTTACGAGTTCGGCACCGACAAGTCCGACCCGGCTGCCAATGCGCATACCCTGAAAACCACGCCCTGGACGGTGGACATTGAGGGCTTGGTCAAAAAACCCGGGCGTTGGGCCTTAGAGGATTTGCTGGCCTTAAGCCCTATGGAGGAGCGTATTTACCGGCTCCGCTGCGTTGAGGGCTGGTCCATGGTCATCCCTTGGGTAGGTTACTCGCTGGCTGAGTTGATCAAGCGGCTAGAGCCATTGGGTAGTGCTAAATATGTGGAGTTTGTGACCCTGGCCGATCCCAAAACCATGCCTTTTGTGGGAAGCCGCACGTTGGACTGGCCCTATACCGAGGGCTTGCGCCTGGACGAGGCCATGCATCCGCTGACGCTGTTGGCTTTTGGCATGTATGGCGAAATATTGCCCAACCAGAACGGCGCGCCGCTGCGCCTGGTGGTGCCCTGGAAATACGGATTCAAGAGTGCCAAGAGCATTGTCAAAATCCGTTTTAGCGAGCGCCAACCAGCCACCGCCTGGAACAAGGCTGCGCCACAGGAGTATGGCTTTTTCTCCAATGTCAACCCCGAAGTGGACCACCCGCGCTGGAGCCAGGCGACCGAGCGGCGCCTGGGAGAGGACGGCATTTTTGGCAAAAAGCGCAAAACCTTGATGTTCAACGGCTACGAGGCGCAGGTAGGCCAGTTGTACGCCGGCTTGGATTTGAAGAAGTTCTATTAAGCGCCGGTGTTGTCTGCCATGATGCAGCGCGCCCTTGCTTCGCGCTTTGCCAAACCCTGTGTTTTTGTGCTGACCTTGCTGCCGCTTGCTTATTTGCTCTTTGCCTTGCTGCACGATGCGCTGGGGGCCAATCCGGCCGAAGCCCTACTGCGCGGCACCGGCCTGTGGACCTTGCGCATCCTGTGTGTGCTTTTGCTGGTGACCCCTTTGCGCGAGGCCACGGCTTGGGTTGGGCTTGCGCGCTTGCGCCGCATGCTGGGCCTGTTTGTATTTTTCTATGCGCTATTGCATTTTGTTGCCTACGCCTGGCTGGACCAGAGCGGGCAGTGGGAAGACATCCTGCACGATATTCCCAAGCGTCCTTTCATTCTCGTTGGGCTGCTGGCCTTGGTGCTCTTGCTTCCCCTGGCGCTGACGTCTTTCAATGCCGCCATTCGCTGGATGGGCGCGGCGCGCTGGCGTAGTCTGCACCGGGCGGTGTATTTGATCGCCCTGCTGGCAAGCCTGCATTTTTTCTGGATGCGCGCCGGTAAGCGCAACTTTGACCAGGTGGCGCTTTACGCCGCCCTCATCGGCGTTTTGCTGGCCTGGCGCTTGCGCCGTTGGTTCAATCGCAGAGCTGCTCGCCCAGAAACAAATCCGTGATGGACTCACGCTGGCGGATGACCGTCGCACGGTCGCCGTCCACTAAGACCTCGGCGGCGCGGGCGCGGGTGTTGTAGTTGCTGGCCATGCTCATGCAATACGCCCCGGCAGACATCACTGCCAACCGCGCACCGGGCTGCACCGCCAGCGCCCGATCCCGGCCAATCCAATCGCCGCTTTCGCACACCGGGCCGACCACGTCATACACCGTCGCCTGGGTTGGGGTTTTTGATTGCTCCAAAGGAACAATCGCGTGGTAAGCCTGGTACATCGCGGGGCGCGGTAAGTCGTTCATGGCGGCGTCCACGATACAGAAGTTTTTTTGCTCACCGGGCTTGAGGTAGAGCACTTCAGTAAGGCACACCCCGGCATTACCCACCAGGGAGCGACCCGGCTCGATCATCAAGGTGTGGTCGCTCAAGCCGCGCGCATCGATTTTTTGCAGCAACTTGGCCCACAGCGCATCGGCCGCCGGTGGCGCCTCGTCCTGGTATTGAATGCCCAAGCCGCCGCCCAAATCAATATGCGCCAAGGCAATTCCCGCCGCTTCAATCGCCTGCACCAGATCAAGCATACGGTCTACCGCGTCCAAGTAGGGCGCCTCTTCTGTGATTTGCGAGCCGATATGGCAGTCAATCCCCACAATGCGCAGACCGGCGAGCGTCGCCGCCTGCTGGTAGGTCGCCAGGGTGCGATCGTGGGCGATCCCGAATTTGCTGCCTTTGAGGCCCGTGGAAATATAGGGATGGGTTTTGGGGTCCACATTGGGGTTGACGCGGATGCTGATGGGCGCGCGCACGCCCATAGACACGGCAACGGCGTTCAGGACCTCGATCTCTGCTTCGCTTTCCACATTGAAGCAGCCTATGCCCGCAGCCAGCGCCTGGCGCATTTCATCGCGCGTTTTACCCACGCCAGAAAAAATGACCTTGGCCATATCGCCACCGGCTGCGCGTACCCGCGCCAACTCGCCGCCAGACACAATGTCAAAACCGCAGCCTGCACGCGCGAACACTTGCAGTACCCCCAAGGAGGAATTGGCCTTCATGGCATAGCAAATTTGTGCGTTGCGACCCGCAAAACCCCTTTGGTAAGCGGCCAGGGCGGCCACCATGGCCGCCTTAGAGTAGACATACAAGGGCGTTGCGTATTCTTTGGCGAGGGCGTCAAGGGCTAGGTCCTCCACCATCAGACCTTTGTCGCCATAGTGAAAATGGGGCGATCCGGGCAAGGTATTGTTCATGCTGCGCGGCAGGGGCTCTGCCGATCCGTTATGGTTTGGCTAGTAGGGGCTTGGCAAACGCTTGTATTTAGCGCTGCTTTAGGCGGCAGATATAAAGGGCCTTTTTGACCGCAGGCGCTCAGTAACATAGCTACCGCCACGCTCAGGCACCGGGCGCTTCGATTTTTTTTAGTATTTGACATGGTGAAATTGTAATGACCGACCCCGAATTCATGGATCTGGCCGAATCACTCTTGCGCAGGGTCGAAACCGTTTGCGATGCCATCAATGATGATGGCGATGCGGATATTGACAACCAACGCGTAGGTGCCATGGTGACTTTGGTGTTTTCCAACCGCAGCCAGATCATCATCAATCTGCAAAAACCTTTGCATGAGGTTTGGATGGCCTCGCGCTCGGGCGGCTACCATTTTTCCTGGCGCGATGGCTGCTGGCAGGACACCAAAGGGCAGGGTGATTTTTTTGCACTGTTAGGAAGTGACGCCAGCGCCCAAGCGGGTGTGCACCTGCTGTTTGCGCCCTGATCAGTTCCTAAACAAATCCAAAATACTGCGTTGCTCCTCGGACTGCGTCATAGGGCGGGAGGCGCCGGAGGCCGGAACCGGAGCTTTGTCACCTGCGCCTACAGCGCCTATGCCGGTACCCTTGGAAAACTCTTCGTAGTACCACTCGTTGTTTACGCGCACAATGCCTTCAGGTGCCTCGGGTTCCATGATGGGCACGTTTTTCAGCGCGGTCTCCATAAAGCTGATCCAGACGGGCAGGCTCAGGCCGCCACCGGTTTCTTTATCGCCCAGTTTGCGTGGCGTGTCGTAACCTATCCAGGTCACTGCGGTTAGCGTCGGGTGGTATCCCGCAAACCAAGCATCCATGGAGTCGTTGGTGGTACCGGTTTTGCCGTAAATATCGGGACGCTTAAGCGTAGCCTGCGCCTTGGCTGCGGTACCCGAGCGCGTAACCTCTTGCAACAGACTGGTCATGAGGAAGGCATTGCGCGGCTCAATGGCGACATTGGCTTCGCCCAGCACTGGCCTGGCGGTTTCCAGCAATATTTTGCCGCGCTGCTCGCTGACCCGGGAAATCAGCCACGGGCTGACGCGATAACCGCCGTTGGCGAACACCGAGTAGCCGGTTGCCAGTTGCATGGGAGTGACCGAGCCGGCGCCCAGGGCCATGGTGAGATAGGGCGGGTGTTTCTCAGCATCAAAACCAAAGCGGCTAATCCATTCCTGTGCATAGTGCGTGCCAATGGACTGCAAAATTTGGATGGAAATCATGTTCTTGGACTTGGCTAGCGCCTTGCGTAGCGGCATGGGGCCTTCAAACGTTCCGTCATAATTTTTCGGCTCCCAGGGTTGCCCACCTGTGGTGCCGGCATCAAAAAACAAAGGCATGTCGTTGATCACCGTGGTGGGGGTAAACCCTTTTTCCAAGGCTGCCGAATAGATGAAAGGTTTGAAACTGGAGCCCGGTTGGCGCCATGCCTGGGTCACGTGGTTGAATTTGTTTTTTCCATAATCGAATCCACCCACCAGTGCTTTGATAGCGCCGTCGCGCGGGTCCATCGCAAAAAAAGCGCCCTCGACTTCCGGTAATTGGGTAATTTCCCAGGAGCCTTTGACTGACTTGGACACGCGGATGATGGCACCCGGCCGGATTTTGATATTGGGCGCCGCCTTGTCCGACAGGCCCGACTGGGCCGGCTTTAAGCCTTCCCCGCTAATTTCAACCACCTCGCCGGCCTGTCGTTGCGCCAGCACGCGTTTGCTATCGGCTTGCAAGACCACAGCTGCTAACACGTCGCCATTGTCAGGGTGCTCGTCCAGCGCCTCGTCAATCGCGTCTTCCAGCTCCTGCGCGTCGCTGGGCAGGGTAATGAATTTCTCCGGGCCCCGATAGACCTGGCGTCGCTCAAAGTCCATGATGCCTCGGCGTAGTGCTTTGTAAGCAGCCTCCTGCTGCGCACTGTCCACCGTGGTGACCACATCCAGACCACGGGTGTAAGTCTTATCGCCATATTGCTCGTACATCAGCTGGCGCACCATCTCGGCCAGGTATTCGGCATGTACCTGCGGGCGGCTGGCGGCGGTTTGCACCCGCAGGATCTCGGCCTTCGCAGTTTTGGCCTCCTCGGCCGAAATAAAACCGTTGTCCAGCATGCGCTCAATAATGTATTGCTGGCGAATGCGTGCGCGGCGTGGATTTTTAATGGGGTTATAGGCCGACGGTGCCTTAGGCAAACCCGCCAGCATCGCGGCTTCGGCGATGCTGATGTTTTTCAGTGGCTTGCCGAAATAGGTTTCGCATGCTGCGGCAAATCCATAGGCCCGGTTCCCCAGATAAATCTGGTTCATGTAGATTTCCAGAATCTGGTCTTTGCTGAGGTTATGTTCGAGTTTGAAGGTCAGCAAAATTTCGTAAACTTTGCGGGTAAAAGTCTTTTCCGACGATAAATACACATTGCGCGCCACCTGCATGGTGATGGTCGATGCGCCCTGGCTTTTAGAGCGCCCCACATTGGCCGCCGCCGCGCGCACCATGCCCACATAATCAATCCCGCCGTGCTGGAAAAATCGTGCATCCTCGATTGCCAAAATTGCATTTTTCATGACCAGCGGGATTTCATTGATGGGCGTGAGGGTCCGGTGCTCTTCGCCGAATTCCCCAATCAATTCTCCTTCGGATGAAAACACCCGCAAAGGAAGTTTGGGGTGGTAATCCTCTAAATCCGAAATATCTGGCAAATTAGGGTAAGCCAGTGCCATCACGATGGCTACTAAAAACAGAATCGAGGCCACAGCCGCTGCAGCGAGCCCTGCCAGGGACAGGACGACATAGCCCATCCAGCCCCAAATGGTGCGTGCGTTTGATTGTTTTGTCTTTGCAGGCTTAGAAGACGGAGGTGGAGGCGATTCGGCCATGAATACAAAGGTCTAAAGTGCAAAAAACCGAAAGCCTTCGTCGCAAAACGTGCAGGGCCTCGGCCAAAAAAATCCTCTTACTGCGCTGTTAAACGGCGCCGTAAGCAGCGGGAACCCTATGGTAGCGCAGCCGCGAAGGGAAAAATCCACAAAAATTTGTAGAAAATTTTCTGAAAATGCATGTAATATTTATAAATATTCACTTTAAGAAAAATAAAATTTAAACAATTGAGGTTCAAACCATGGATTTGAAGTCACTCTTTGGTCGCCATCAGGAAGAAGTTCTCGGTATGGACATCAGTTCGTGGGGTATCAAGGTCGTAGGACTCACGGGATCCATGGAGCAGCCTGTTTTGGAGCAACTGGCCAGTACGCGACTGCCCAGCGGCCACGTTGTTGACGGCAATGTGGTCAAGATGCATCAGGTAGCGCAGGCGCTGCGTTCCTTGTTGCAGGAAAACCGGATAAAGGCGAAAAAAGTCGTTTTAGCTTTGCCATCGTCTGCTGTTATCACCAAAAAAATTAGGGTGCCAGCGGATTTGAATCCCAGGGACATGGAGGCGCAGGTAGAAGAAGAGGCGCGTCAGTACATCCCTTTTCCATTGGAAGAGGTCAGCTTGGACTTTTGCACTG
>JBBAPY010000075.1:0-11817 GCA_040400635.1 Rhodoferax sp. | reverse complement strand
CGCCGATACGCGCCAGCATATAGCCGTGCTCCACGACAATTTCAGCGCCCATGGCCGTCAGGCCCTTCAGGTGCTGGTCCACCGGACGCGAACCAATCGCACAACCGCCTGGCAGCGAGACCTTGGCATGCCCGAAGCGCGCGAGCAAAGGACCCAGGGCCAGTACCGAAGCGCGCATGGTTTTTACCAGCTCATAAGGCGCTTCGGGGGTGTGCAAGGTGCCGGCATTGATGCGTAGTTCGCTGCCGTCCTGCTCACTCACCTGCACACCCATATTGAGCAAAAGCTTGCGCATGGTGGAGACGTCCTGCAAGCGCGGGACATTGCGCAGGCGCACCGGCTCGGGCGTGAGCAAGGCGGCGCACAGTTCGGGAAGGGTGGCGTTTTTGGCACCAGAAATTTGCACTTCGCCCTGCAGGCTGCGGCCACCGCGAATCAATAGCTTGTCCATCGCCCTGCCCTTAAGAATTCTGGGCTGCCCACTCGGCAGGGGTGAAAGTCTTCATGGACAAGGCATGCACCTCATCGGTCTGCATGCGAGTGCCTAAGGTGGCATAAACCTGTTGGTGGCGCGCGATCAGGCGTTTGCCTTCGAAGGCGCCCGACACGATCGTGGCATACCAATGGCGTCCGTCACCTTCGAGCGCAATATGGGTGCAAGGCAGGCCAGCGGTTATCAGGGCTTGGAGTTGTTCTGCGGTCATAGAGGAAACAAAGTTTTAGCTGCGGATTTTGTAACCAGTGCGCAGCAAATACAGCGCAATGGCAAAAACCAGCAGCACGGAGCTACCGACCACTGCCAGGCTTAACCAAACCGAAACATCGCTGACGCCAAAAAAGCCGTAGCGCAAGCCGTCGATCATGTAAAAGAAGGGGTTGCAATGGCTGACGAGTTGCCAGAAAGGCGGCAGCGAGTGGATGGAGTAAAACACACCGCTTAAAAACGTCATGGGCATAACCACGAAGTTTTGAAACGCCGCCAACTGGTCAAACTTCTCAGCCCATAGGCCGGCAATCAGCCCTAGCGTCCCCATCATGGCAGCGCCCATGACAGCAAAAAGCAAAATAAACATCGGTTGGGCAAAGCTGATCTGCGTGAAAAAAGAGGCGATTACATACACCCCCAAGCCCACCACCAGACCACGCACCACGGCAGCACCGACATAGGCTACAAACCAGTGCCAGTAAGACAAAGGCGTGAGCAAAATAAATACCAGGTTACCCATGACCTTGCTCATGATGAGCGAAGAGGAGCTATTGGCAAAGGCGTTTTGCAAAAGGCTCATCATCGCCAGGCCGGGCACCAGAAAGGCGGTGTAACTCACCTGGTCATACACTTTCACATGGTCTTCCAAGGCGTGGCCGAAGATCAGCAAATACAGCATGGCGGTGAGCACCGGGCCGGCGATGGTTTGGAAAGCAACTTTCCAAAAACGCAGAATCTCTTTGTAGAGCAGGGTTTGCCAGCCGTTCATGCTGCTGCCCCTGTGGTGGCGGTCGCCGGCTGGGTGGCTTTGCCCGAATGCTTTTGCATCACGTCCAAAAACACGTCTTCCAAATCGGCTTTGCGGATTTCCACATCTTCGGCGTGCAGACCGGCTTCGCGTACCGCTGCCAGATAGCGTTCGATCTCCAGCGCATCATGCGCCGGGAACTGCACGATGCGTCCGGTGACGCGCGCCTGCGTGCGCAATGCCTCGGGCAGCGTGCCCTCGACTTTGAAGCGCAGCACATTACTGGAGGCCGCTTTGAGCAGTTCGCTGGTGTGGTCCAGGGCCACAATGCGCCCAGATTTGAGCATGGCGATACGGCCACACAGGGCTTCGGCCTCTTCCAGGTAATGGGTGGTGAGCAAAACGGTATGGCCTTCCTTATTGAGTTTGGCAATGAATTGCCACAAGGTTTGGCGCAATTCCACATCCACCCCAGCGGTCGGCTCGTCCAGCACAATGACCGGGGGCTTGTGCACCAGGGCTTGGGCCACCAGAAACCGCCGCTTCATGCCACCCGACAACTGGCGCATATTGGCCTTGGCTTTGTCGGCCAAGCCCAGGCTCTCCAGCAATTCGTCAATCCAGGCGTCGTTGTTACGCACGCCGAAATAGCCCGATTGGATACGCAAGGCTTCGCGGATATTGAAAAAAGGGTCAAACACCAGCTCTTGCGGCACCACGCCGAGTTTGCGCCGGGCCTGTGCGTAGTCGCGCTGCACATCGCTGCCCAGGACGCTGACGCTACCGGCGCTGGGCCGCGTTAGACCGGCGAGCATGCTGATCATGGTGGTTTTGCCAGCGCCATTGGGGCCGAGCAAACCGAAAAACTCGCCTTGCTCAATATCCAGACTCACCTGGTCAACGGCTAGGAATGTGCTGCCTGGCGGGCCTTTGGGCGAGGCATACGCCTTGGAAATCGACTGGAAGGAAATGGCAGGCATAAACACGAGATTTTACGCCCGCAAGCCTAGCGGCCCTTTGTCGCCAGGAGAAAGGCCTAGACCGGCGTGGATTCCAAGCTTGTAACGTTTGCTGGATCGCCGCTTTCAAGCAAAGCCCGCACACCATAGAGCGCGGCCAAATGCATCAGTCGCTCAGGCGCGCCTTGGATGTGCAAATGCTTACCCCGGCGCAGGCAAGCGCGGCGCAACTCCAGCAAAACAGCCAGTGCCGAAGAATCGAAGTCCTGTAAGGGCTGCGCATCGAGCACTACCTGTTTGGGGCCGGTTGAAATGCCGGCAGCCAACTGCTCTAGACAGGGGCCGGCCTGGGCATGGGTCAGAACGGCAGGTAAGGCGAGCACGTCAGTTCTTTTTACTGTTGGATTTATTGCGCGCTGCCAGGGATTCGATCAGGCCGTCCACGCCCTTGGCATTGATTTCCTGGGCAAACTGGCTTTTGTAGGTTTCGACCAACCAGACGCCCATGACGTTGATATTGAAAATCCGCCAGCCAGAGCCCTGACCCGGCGTTTTTTCCAGGCGGTAATCCAACTGGATCGGCTCACCACTGCCGCGCACTTCGCTGCGCACTACCAATTCTTTGTCCTCAGGCGCAGCGCGTAATGGCTTCAGGGCGATGACCTGATCGCTGATTTGGGATAGCGCACCAGAATAGGTGCGCACCAACAAAATTTTGAATTCTTCTTGCAATCGTTTTTGTTGCTCTGGCGTGGCCTGGCGCCAACCCGGGCCGACTGCAGAAGCCGTCATACGCTGAAAATCCACATGCGGCATGATGCGCGTGTCCACCAGCGTAACGACCTTAGCAATGTCGCCGCTGCGCATGGACTTGTCCGCTTTGATGACGTCCAAGACCTCGGTGGACATGCGCTTGATAAAGACATCAGCGGCCTCATCCTGGGCCCATGCACTTCCAGCCGACAGCGCGCCGACGATGAGCATCAGTCGTACGCCTAGTTGCTTGAAATATCGAATGCTCACTTTATTCTCTCCCATCATCTTACGGCAATCGGGTTGGCGCTTACCAATCCCGCGTTCGGACGGATTCTACGGTCGATCATCCATACTGTCTGAGCTTTCCCCGTCGTTTTGTAGGTAGATCCTTCGCTGCAAATACGCATCGCGCTTGAAGGAGTACTGATCCAGGGCTACCGCATTGACGACATCGTCAGCCTGCAGGTAGCTAACCCGCAAATCGGTAAAGCTAACGGCCATCAACAGATCACGCAGCACCACATCGTCCACATGGTTGGCCAGATTACCCTTCCAGTCAAAGGGGTAGACCACGACCTCCAGCAAAGTGCGTGGGCCCAGCAGGGGCACAACGACAAAAGGCCCGGAGGGCATGCCCCAGCGGTTGAGCATCAGGCCGAAATCGGCCGGGTGCTTGTCAATATCGAGCGTGCTGGCGACATCCACCAGTCCCAGCAAGCCTACGGTGCTGTTGACGGCGACGCGCTTGATGCTGTCCACCGTGGCCTTGGGCCGCAAAGACAATGCATTGGTTGGTATCGACCAGACATCGGCCAGATTGCCAAAAAAATGGCTAACGCTATTGCGCATCCAGCGCGGCAGCAACTCGGTGTAAGCAATGGCTACAGGGCGCATCACCGCATGATCGAGCACTTCATTGAAAGCGTAGATGCCGCGATTGATGCCTTCAAAAGGATCTACCAGATTAGCCGGCTTGGCCGTTTGCGCCCAAGCGCCCGATGAAGCACAGGCGATGGCCACGGTACAGGCCAAGGACCGCAAGCGGCCAAGGAAATCAAAACTGCACATTAGTCCGCTTCTTTGGTGCCAGCACTGCCTGCGGCTTTGCTGTAGAGAAACTGGCTAATCAAACTCTCCAGTACGACGGCCGATTGGGTGGTGGTAATCATGTCGCCGGCAGCCAGCACAGCTTCCTCAGCGCCAGCCTCAATACCCAGGTATTGCTCGCCCAGCAAACCGCTGGTCAGAATTTTGAGTGAGCTGTCTTTGGGGAAACGGTAACGGCTCTCCATGGAAATGTGTACTTGGGCTTGGAAACTTTTGTCGTCGAACACAATTCTTTCCACCCGCCCGACTACCACACCCGCGCTGCGTACCGCAGCTTTGGCTTTGAGGCCGCCCACGTTATCGAACTTGGCCGTCACTTTGTAGGTGGATTGAAAATTGAGGCTCAGTAAATTAGCCGACTGCAAGGCCAGAAACAAAATGGCGACTGCGCCAATGAGCACAAACAGGCCAACCCACAGATCATTTTTTGAACGTTGCATGCGAATTCTTTCTGGATAAGCGGTCGCTAAATCGTAAACATCATGGCGGTTAGGACAAAGTCCATCACCAACACCGACAAAGAGGCCATGACCACGGTGCGGGTGGTGGCGGCGGCAACGCCTTCAGGCGTGGCCTGCGCAACATAGCCCTGCAAGAGCGCGACGTAGGTGACGGTAAAGCCAAAGATGATGCTCTTGATGATGCCATTGCCCACATCACGCCAAACGTCCACGCCGCCCTGAATCTGGCTCCAAAAGGAGCCGGAATCCACGCCTATCATCACCACGCCGACCACCCAGCCGCCCACAATACCCATGGCGCTAAATACTGCAGCGAGCAGGGGCATGGCAATCACGCCACCCCAAAAACGCGGTGCTAGCACGCGCAGCACCGGGTCCACCGCCATCATTTCCATGACGCTGATTTGTTCGCCCGCTTTCATCAAACCGATTTCTGCGGTAAGCGAGGTGCCGGCACGTCCGGCAAACAGCAAAGCGGTTACGACCGGTCCCAACTCGCGCACCAGGCTGAGCGCCACCAACAGACCTAAGGCCTCGGAGGAGCCATAGCGTTGCAAGGTGTAGTAACCCTGTAAGCCGAACACAAAGCCCACAAACAAGCCGGAAAACGCAATGATGACCAGCGAGTAATTGCCTAAAAAATGGATTTGGTCGCGGATCAGTCCAGAGCGCTGCAAACTTGACCGCAAGGTAAACAGCAAACGCATAAACAAGCGTGCGCCGTAGCCGATGTGCACCAACTTTTCGCGCACTGCAAAACCCAGATTGCGCAGGGCTTGGGCCATCATGGCGCAGTCTCCACGCCAAAGTCTTGCGCCATGTCGGGCGCGGGGTAGTGAAAGCGGACCGGGCCATCGGTCAGCGCATGTACATACTGGTATACCAAGGGGTCGGTGCTTTCGCGCACATGCTTGGGCGTGCCCTCGGTGGCGACACGGCCATTGGCCAGAATTACCACATGGTCGGCAATACCAAAGGTTTGTTCCAATTCGTGGGACACAAAAATACTGGTCAGGCCCATGGTGTCATTGAGCTGACGAATCAAATGCGCTGAGGTACCCAGGGAAATTGGGTCCAGGCCCGAAAAGGGTTCGTCATACATCACCAGTTCCGGGTCGAGCGCTATCGCGCGCGCCAAGGCAATGCGCCTGGCCATACCGCCTGAGACTTCGCTGGGCATCAGGTCGCGCGCACCACGCAGGCCCACAGCCTGCAACTTCATTAACACGATATCGCGAATGAGCGGCTCGGGCAGCGTGGTGTGTTCGCGCAGGGGGAAAGCTACATTGTCAAAAACCGAAAGGTCTGCAAACAAGGCACCAAACTGAAACAGCATGCCCATACGCCGACGCGCAGCATACAAAGCACTCTGTTCCATAGCACCGATGTCCTGGCCATCAAAAAGGAGTTGGCCGCTTTGGGCCCGGATCTGCCCGCCGATGAGTCGCAGCAAGGTGGTTTTTCCGCCACCGCTGGCGCCCATCAGCGCCGTCACTTTACCGCGCGGAACGCTAAAGCTAGCGCCATCCAAAATGAGGCGCTCGTGGTAAGCGAAGCTCAGATTGTCAATGCGTACAAGGGGATCGGAGGCGGCAGGCATGGTGCGATGGTGTAGCCCCCATCATAAGGGCTAGGCCCACGTGAAACTCGCACGCTGGCAGTCTGGGCGAGGACTTAGGCCGGACATTTACTAAGATTTACACACCCGAGCAGGCGCCTAGCGCGGCAGCTCGCTCGTGCCCATCAAAAATTCATCGATCGCGCGTGCCGCCTGGCGCCCCTCGCGGATCGCCCATACCACCAGAGACTGACCCCGGCGCATATCGCCGGCAGCAAACACCTTAGGGAGGTTGGTGACATAGGCGCTAGCGCCTTCGGTGGACGCTTTGGCGTTGGCGCGGCCGTCCTTGAGCACACCAAAAGCGTCCAGCACGCTGGCCACCGGATGCACAAAGCCCATGGCTAGCAGCACCAAATCCGCCTGGTAGGTTTTCTCCGTGCCAGGCACTTCCACCAACTTGCCCGCTTTCATTTCCACGTGCACCGTGGTGAGGGTTTTGACCTTGCCTTTTTCACCGGAAAAGCACTTGGTGGACACCGCAAATTCGCGCACGCAGCCTTCTTCATGGCTGGAACTGGTGCGCAACTTCAGGGGCCAGTACGGCCAGGTGAGGGGCCGGTCTTCCACTTCGGGCGGCTGCGGCATCACTTCA
This sequence comes from Rhodoferax sp., assembly GCA_040400635.1. Classification (GTDB taxonomy): domain Bacteria; phylum Pseudomonadota; class Gammaproteobacteria; order Burkholderiales; family Burkholderiaceae_C; genus Allorhodoferax. The sequence continues at coordinate 4,867 of JBBAPY010000075.1, read as the reverse complement.
AACTGGGTGACGCTGGCTGCGCCATGGCGGTTGCTGGTACCTACGCAGTCCGAGCCGGTATCACCGCCGCCAATAACGATGACATGTTTGCCGTCGGCACGCAATTGGCCGGGAAATTTATCGCCGGCATTGACTTTGTTTTGCTGGGGCAAAAACTCCATGGCGAAATGGATGCCATCGAGCTCGCGGCCCGGCACCGGCAAATCACGCGATTGCTCCGAACCACCGGCGAGCAATACCGCATCGAAGTCTTTTTGCAATTGCGCTGCGGACACGGTTTCTTGGGCCCAGTTGGTGACCTTGGAATCCTTGGGCCACTCGCCCACCAGCACGCCGGTGCGCACGCTTACGCCTTCGGCCTGCAACTGCGCCATGCGCCGGTCGATATGGCCCTTGTCCATTTTGAAGTCCGGAATGCCGTAGCGCAGCAAGCCGCCGACGCGGTCATTTTTTTCAAACACCGTGACTGCATGGCCGACGCGCGCCAGTTGCTGCGCTGCTGCCAGACCGGCAGGGCCGGAGCCAATGACCGCTACTTTTTTACCCGTCTGCTGTGCTGCGGGCTGGGCCTGCACCCAGCCTTCCGCCCAGGCGCGGTCGATGATGGCATGCTCAATGGACTTGATCCCCACCGCATCGTCATTCACATTCAGCGTACACGCCGCCTCGCAAGGCGCGGGGCAGATACGGCCGGTGAACTCGGGAAAATTATTGGTGCTGTGCAAGACCTCGATAGCCGCTTTCCAGTCGTCGCGGAACACCAGCTCATTGAAGTCCGGGATGATGTTATTCACCGGACAGCCGTTGTTGCAAAACGGGGTGCCGCAGTCCATACAACGCGCACTTTGGGTCTTGGCCTGCCGGTCATCCAGACCGATCACAAACTCTTTGTAATTTTTGATGCGCTCATGGACAGGCGCATAGCCCTCTTCAACGCGCGCAAACTCCATGAATCCGGTAATTTTTCCCATGATGCTGATCCTGTGTAGTCGGTAATGCGCGCTTATACCGCTGCGCTGCGCTTGGCCTTGGCCGCGCTTGGAGTCTTTGCCAATGCGGATTTTTTGGCATGAATTTCGCCCAACGCACGCTTGTATTCCAGTGGGAATACCTTGACGAATTTTGCGCGCACGCTGTCCCACTGGTCCAGCAATTCGCGGGCGCGCTTGCTGCCGGTCCAGCGGTTGTGGTCCTCCAGCAATTTACGCAATTGCGCTTCATCGGATTGGCCATGGTGCCACACAGCTTTATCGATCTGCGCTTCTTGCTCCTTGGCGCTTAGCACCGGCTCCATGCTGACCATGGCGGTATTGCAGCGGCTGGCGAATTGACCGTCCTCGTCATAGACATAAGCGATGCCCCCGCTCATACCGGCGGCAAAGTTACGCCCGGTTTTACCCAAGACCAGCACGGTGCCGCCCGTCATGTATTCGCAGCCATGGTCGCCAGTCCCTTCGACGACCGCCGTCGCACCCGATAGGCGTACCGCAAAGCGCTCACCGGCCACGCCGCTGAAAAAGGCTTCGCCGCTGGTGGCGCCGTACATCACGGTATTGCCCACAATGGTGTTGCGGATGGCTTCGCCCCGGAAATCAATACTCGGGCGTACCACCACGCGCCCGCCGGACAAGCCCTTGCCGGTGTAGTCATTGGCGTCGCCTATCAGGTACAGCGTTACGCCCTTGCATAAAAAGGCGCCAAAGGACTGACCGCCCGTGCCTTCGAGCTGGATGCGGATACTGTCATCCGGCAGGCCTTCAGGGTGCACCTTGGTAATCGCGCCCGACAGCATGGCTCCCACAGAGCGGTTCACATTGCGCGCCGCTTCCATGAACTGTACTTTTTCGCCTTTGTCGATAGCGGCGCGGCTTTTTTCTATCAGACGCACGTCCAGCGCATTTTCCAGGCCATGGTCCTGCGCTTCATTTTGAAAACGGGACACGCTGGCAGGCACTTGCGGCTGCGCAAACAAGCGGCTGAAATCCAGGCCGCTGGACTTCCAATGGTCGATGCCTTTGCGCATGTCCAGCAGATCGGCCCGGCCAATCAAATCGTCGAACTTGCGTATGCCCAGCTGCGCCATGATGTGGCGCACTTCTTCGGCCACGAAGAAAAAGTAGTTCACGACATGCTCTGGCTTGCCGGAGAATTTTTTGCGCAACACCGGGTCTTGCGTAGCCACGCCGACTGGGCAGGTGTTGAGATGGCATTTGCGCATCATGATGCAGCCTTCCACTACCAGGGGCGCAGTGGCAAAGCCGAACTCATCGGCGCCGAGCAAGGCGCCAATGGCCACGTCGCGGCCGGTTTTCATCTGGCCGTCTACCTGCACCCGGATGCGGCTGCGCAAACGGTTGAGTACCAGCACTTGCTGCGTCTCAGCCAGGCCGATTTCCCAGGGGCTGCCCGCGTGTTTGATCGAGGACCAGGGCGAGGCACCGGTGCCGCCGTCATGCCCGGCAATCACCACATGGTCGGCCTTGCATTTGGCCACACCGGCCGCCACCGTACCCACGCCGATTTCGGATACCAGCTTGACACTGATGTCGGAATGGGGAGCGACGTTTTTCAGGTCGTGAATCAATTGCGCCAGGTCTTCGATGGAATAAATATCGTGGTGGGGGGGCGGCGAGATCAGGCCGACACCGGGCACCGAGTAGCGCAGTTTGCCGATGTATTCGGACACTTTGCTGCCAGGCAACTGCCCGCCTTCGCCGGGCTTGGCGCCCTGGGCCATCTTGATCTGAATCTGGTCGGCGCTGACCAGGTATTCCGCCGTCACGCCAAATCGGCCCGAAGCGACCTGCTTGATTTTGGAGCGCATCGAGTCGCCTGCTTGCAATGCGTAATCGACCTCGAAAATTTCCTTGCCCAAGAGGTCGGACATGGTCTGTCCTTGCAGGATAGGAATACCTTTAAGCTCATTGCGGTAGCGCAACGGGTCCTCACCGCCCTCGCCGGTATTGCTCTTGCCGCCGATGCGGTTCATCGCCACTGCCAGGGTGCTGTGCGCCTCGGTGGAAATAGAGCCCAGCGACATCGCTCCGGTGGCAAAGCGCTTAACGATTTGCGCAGCGGGCTCCACCTCGTCAATAGAAATGGCTTTGACCGGGTCGATGCGAAATTCAAACAGGCCGCGCAAAGTGATTTGGCGGCGCGTCTGGTCATTAATGATTTGGGCGTACTCTTTATAAGTGCCCCAGTTGTTGGCGCGCGTGCTGTGTTGCAGCTTGGCAATCGCGTCAGGCGTCCACATATGCTCTTCGCCACGCACGCGCCAGGCGTATTCGCCACCGGCATCCAGGGCGTGGGCCAGCACCGGGTCTTTGCCGAAGGCCAGTTTGTGGGTGCGAATGGCTTCTTCAGCGATTTCAAAAACGCCTATGCCTTCAACGCGGCTGGGGGTGCCGGTGAAGTATTTGCGCGCGGTTTCGCTGGACAGGCCGATCGCCTCAAACAACTGCGCGCCGCAGTAGCTCATATAGGTGCTGACACCCATCTTGGACATGATTTTGGACAGCCCTTTGCCCACGGCTTTGACGTAGTTGTAGATGGCTTTGTCGGCACTGAGCGCACCGGGCAGGCCCTCGCTCATCTGCACCAGTGTTTCCATCGCCAGGTAGGGATGCACCGCTTCGGCGCCGTAGCCTGCAAGCACCGCGAAATGGTGCACCTCGCGCGCGCTGCCGGTTTCCACCACCAACCCGGCCGTGGTGCGCAAGCCTTCGAGCACCAGGTGCTGGTGGATGGCAGACAAAGCCAGCAAAGCGGGTATGGCAACCTGGGTAGCGCCCATGGCGCGGTCACTGACGATGAGAATGTTGTTGCCGCTCTTGATGGCATCGACTGCCTCGGCGCACAGCGAAGCGAGTTTGGCCTCTACGCCTTCGTGGCCCCAGGCCAGCGGGTAGGTGATGTCCAGGGTGTAGCTGCGAAACTTGCCCTGGGTGTGGCGCTCAATGTCGCGCAACTTGGCCATGTCGGTGAAATCGAGCACGGGCTGCGAGACCTCCAGGCGCATCGGCGGATTGACCTGGTTGATGTCCAATAAATTGGGCTTGGGGCCCACGAAAGACACCAAAGACATGACGATGGCTTCGCGAATCGGGTCAATAGGCGGGTTGGTGACTTGGGCAAACAGCTGTTTGAAGTAGCTGTACAGCGGCTTGTTCTTGTCGCTCAGAACGGCCAAGGGGCTGTCGTTACCCATCGAGCCCAAGGCCTCTTCGCCCAGACTGGCCATGGGGGCAATCAGGAACTTCAGGTCTTCCTGGGTGTAGCCAAACGCTTGCTGGCGGTCAAGCAAGCTAGCCGCATGGGGCGCTACTGGCGGTGCGGCTTCGTCCCTGGCCACATGGTCGATCTTGATACGCAGGTTTTCAATCCACTGCTTGTAGGGACGGCTATTGGCCAAACCCGATTTGAGCTCTTCGTCATCGATCATGCGGCCCTGTTCCAGGTCAATCAGGAACATCTTGCCCGGCTGCAAGCGCCATTTGCGCACGATTTTGTTTTCCGGCACCGGTAGCACGCCGGATTCCGAGCCCATGATCACCAAATCATCGTCGGTAATGCAATAGCGCGAGGGGCGCAAGCCATTGCGGTCCAGCGTAGCGCCGATCTGTCGGCCATCGGTAAAAACGATAGAGGCCGGGCCATCCCAAGGCTCGAGCATGGCGGCGTGGTATTCGTAAAAAGCACGGCGGCGCTCGTCCATGGTGCTGTGGTTTTCCCAGGGCTCGGGGATCATCATCATCACGGCCTGGCTGATGGGATAACCCGCCATGGTCAGCAATTCCAGGCAGTTGTCAAAAGTGGCGGTGTCGGACTGGCCGGCAAAGCTGATGGGGTACAGCTTTTTCAGGTC
>JBBAPY010000074.1:0-12083 GCA_040400635.1 Rhodoferax sp. | reverse complement strand
GTAAGGCGCCCCAGCGCTTGATGAAATCGCCGGTAAAAAAGCCCGGCGCGAACATGCCAACTACATGCCATTGCAAAACCATGGCGGTGGCGCCAAAGTCCAGGCCGCATTGCTGCATGGCCAACGGCGTGGCGGCCATCAATAGATTCATCACACCGTAGCCCAGCGCGGCGGCCATGCAGGCGACAAAAAACACCGGCTCACGCAATAGCTGCCAGATGCTACGGCCTGCGTCCTGGCCCGCAGCACCGGTTAGCCGCACCGGCTCGGGTGCAAACTCGATGCGCCCCATGACCAGCAAAGACAGCAGCGCCACCGCCGCCAGCGCCAGGTAGGCGCCGACAAAAGGCACCTGCCAAATTTGCTGCGAGTGCACCGCCAAATACGGCCCGACCACCGCGCCGAACAGGCCGGCGGCCAGCACCCAGGACACCGCACGCTCGCGCGCCTCGGGCAGGGCCAGCTCGGCGGCCGCAAAACGGTAGAGCTGGCCATTGGCACTGTAGTAACCGGCGATAAAAGTGGCGCAGACCAGGCCCCAAAAACTCTGGCTGTCTATGGCCCAGGCGGCCAGCAGCGTGGACAGCAAGGCGACCAGCAAACCGGTCTGAAAACCGATGCGTCTGCCCCAACGGGCCTGCACCCGCGCCACCACCGGCGTGGCAAAGGCCGAACCCAGCACATAGCCCATCACCGGCAGCGTGGCCATCCAGGCCATGGGCGCAAGGCGCAAGCCCACCAGGCCGTTGATCGCCACAAACGCGATGTTGTTGGTAAGCAAAAACCCTTGGCACAAGGCCAACAGCCACAAATTTCTATTCATGCGGGCAGTGTACGCGGCCCTCCCGCAGCAGCCGACTTGAGACCTAGGGTTTACGCCAGCCCAGGCCCTTGGCGTGCAAGCTTTGGATATACAAACGGTCCGCAGTCTCGGTCACACCCGTGGATTCGGGGTAGGCGCCTGTTGGGTCTTGCATATCGGCCACCACTTTGCCGTCTTCGGTAAAGGCCATGACATGGCCATAGGCCTTGGGGATAGGCCACAAAGCCCGCGGCAGGCGCAAAGTGAGCGAACGCAGCCAGGGCTTATCGGCAAAGGCGTCAATCGTCGGGTTGCGCGGTTTGGCAAAGCCCAGCCAGATTTTCCCATCGCGCCCGCGCATCAAATTGTCCGGATAGCCCGGCAGGTTCTCAAACAGTACTTGCGCACCTGTCGGTGGTGGGCCGTCGCCAAGTTGCATTTTTTGCGCACCCACGGCCAGTTTCCAGACGCGGTATTTGCCGGTCTCGTTGACAAACAAACTGGTTTCGTCCTGGCTGAGCGCCACCCCATTGGCAAAACTCAGGCCCTGGGCCAGGATACGCGTGGCACGGGTGGCCGGGTCGTATTCCAAAATACGCCCGGTGGCCGATTGCTCCAGGATATCCAAGATGCTGGCTTCAAAGGTGCCGCCCCACTGCGCCGGCGCAAAGCGGGTGGAGGCATCGCTGAAATACATCTTGCCGCTTTTGGCGACCACCACCGCATCGGCGTAGCGAATCGGGTCGCCGTCGACTTTGTCGGTCAGCACCGTAATCTTGCCATCCTGGCTAATCGATAAAAGTCCTTTGACCGCGTCAGCAGCCACCAGTTGGCCCTGGGCATCAAAGTCAAAGCCCAAGACGCGCCCGCCGGTGCTGGCAAAGGTTTCCTGGGCGCTGCCGTCTTGCGCCATGCGCAAAATCTTTCCGCTGGCCACCGTGGTGTAGAGCTTGCCATCCGGACCGATAAGAATATATTCAGGCCCCTCTTCGCCGTGCAAATCCAGCAGCGTCAATTGGGACAACTTGTCATTGACCGCATGCGGCCCCTGGTAACCCGGCGCTTTGGGCGCATTCCAGGCCACCGGATGTATAGGCACCGGCCACAGCAAGAGGTAGACCAGACCGAGGGCCAGCAGCAGCGCAATCAGTTTGAATAGTTGTTTCATTATTTCCCTCCTGAGATTTCAGAGTCCCACAGACAGGGGCTGCGTCGGACAAGCACTTGTTGCGCTTGGACCGTCCGATACCCGCGCAGCGCTGTCACATGCATGCGAGTATGCCGCGCCCGGCGTGCGCGGGCTATGGCGATTTACCCTAGCCGCCGTAACGCCGCGCCCATTCTTTTTCCAGGGCATCGACCCAGCTGGCATGCGGCTCGGGAATCGCGGGGGCAAAAGTCTGCAATTGGCCCGGCAGCGTCGCCGACTGAAACCAGGCCCGCTGGGCCGCAGGCAGTTTATCGACCGCCAGCACCGTCGGGTCGCCCCAGACGGCAAGGTCGGCTTTATGCGCCTGGGCTTGGGCACTGAGCAAAAAATTCGCTGTCACCTGGGCTGCGGCAAAGGCCTGGGTGTTAAACGGAATCGCTAGAAAGTGCGTGTTGCCTAAAGTGCCACCGTCAAACTGGTAGCTGATGGTGCTTGCCGATAAGCGGCCAGCGGCAATTTCAGTAGCCGCTTCATTGGGGTTGAAAGTCAGCGCCCAAAGCAATTCGCCGTCGGCCATCATTTGGCGCTGAGCACCCGCACTCAGAGGGAACTGACGACCTTTGCGCCACAAGTGCGGATGCACGGTATCGAGGGTGCGCCACAAGGCCGCCGTGCGCGCCTGGAAGGCGGCGCTAGTCAAGGGCTGGTACAAAGCCTGGCGCTGTACGCCGGGGTTGAGGTCCAGCAGCATTTGCTTGAGCCAACTGGTGCCATGAAAGTCCGGCGGCCTGGGGTAAGTCAAGCGACCCGGATGCGCTTGCGCAAAGGCCAGCCAGGCCGCCAGATTGCGCGGCGCTTGCGGGACACGGGCGCTATCGACCATCCACGTCAGTTGCGCCATGCCCCAAGGCGCTTCCATGCCATCGACTGGCTCGGAAAAATCAATGCGCGTGGTGGGCTTGCCTTGGGTGTCCACCCAGGCATAGGAAGGCAGTTGCTCGGCAAACGGGCCTTTGAGCAAGCCCTCACGCTTCATGGCCAAGAAGTTTTCGCCGTTGATCCACACCAGGTCCACCGTGCCATCGCTTTTGGTGGCCGCTTTTTCATTGCGCACACGCTGCACCATCTCGGCGGCATCGCTAATCTTGACATGCACCAGGCGCAGTCCGTAGCGCTGGTCCAATTGCGCAGCCGCCCACTGGATGTAGGCATTGATGGCGGGCGAACCGGCCCAGGCATTGAAATACACGGTTTGGCCTTTGGCCTGTGCTTGGATGGCAAGCCAGGCGGCGCTATCGGCTGCCAAGGCGCGGCCCGCAGCGCCGGCGCGCGCTGGCAGTGCTAGTGCGGCAGCGGCCAGCGCAGGGCTTACGATGTGGGCGAGGGCCTGGCGTCGCGGGATGGAGACAGAGTTGCGTGTGAAGGCGTGATGCATAGGAGGTCAAGCCTAAGCGCCTGGACCGGCCAGCCGGTTGAAAAGCAGCTATTTCAGCCTACGGCGCAGGGGTTTATTGCAAAAGGGCTTGTGCGAATTCGCGGGCATCAAAGGTTTCCAACTCTTCGAGCTTTTCGCCCACGCCGATAAAGTAGACAGGGATCGGGCGTTCGCGTGCAATGGCAGCCAGCACACCACCCTTGGCCGTACCGTCCAGCTTGGTGATGATCAAACCGGTCAGGCCCAAGGCATCGTCAAAGGCACGCACCTGGGCCAAGGCGTTTTGGCCGGTGTTGCCGTCGATCACCAGCAGCACTTCCCGCGGGCAATGCTCCAGGCCCGAAGCCACACCGGCCTTGGCGACCACGCGTTGCATTTTCTTTAGCTCTTCCATCAAATGCATTTGCGTGGGCAAGCGGCCTGCGGTATCAATCAAGACCACGTCTTTTTTGCGCGCCTTACCGGCGCACACCGCGTCGTAGCTAACCGCTGCCGGGTCGCCACCCTCCTGGCTGACGATCTCTACGGTATTGCGCTCGGCCCACACCGTGAGTTGCTCGCGCGCTGCAGCGCGAAAGGTATCGGCTGCAGCCAGCAGCACCGTGGCGCCTTGGTCCGCCAGGCGGTGGGTCAGCTTGCCGATGGTGGTAGTCTTGCCCGCGCCATTGACACCGGCCACCATCATCACCGTAGGCTGCTCAGGGCCGATGACCAGGCGGCGCTCCAAAGGTTGGAGCAATCGGACCAGGGCATCGACCAGTAAGGCCTTGAGTTGTTCCGGTGTTTCGGCTTGGTGGTCTTTGGCGAGGCGACGCAGCTCAGCGATCAAGTGGGTGGTGGCCGATACGCCGGCATCGGCCATGAGCAAAGCGCTTTCCAGGTCCTCAAACAAAGCCTCGTCGATGCGCGATCCGCCAAAGACCGAGGCGATGCCTGCAGCGGTTTTACCCAGACCGGCTTTGAGTTTGCCCAGCCAGCTTTGGCGCTGCGGGCTACTAGCGACCACGTCCGTTGTCGCAGCCGCAGCGCTCGGGGACTGCGCGGCAGCGGCAGCGGCAAAATCACCAGGAGCGACGGATGGGGGCGAAGGTTTTTTTTTGAAAAAGCTGAACATGGCGGCGTTCTTAGAATGTGCATTCTATGAAACGCCTGCGCACGCTATCCAACTGCCCCGCTGCGCTAGCCAGCGCAATACCAAGACTGGTCCAAAAAGCCTGCAGTATCTGCGGCCAAGGTCGCCCGCTGCCGTGAGCAAGGCCTTCACCAAAGAGAGCGATGACGCCGATGACGAGGACGAAGTCCCGCTGGCGGCGCTTCCCGGTGGGGGCAAAAACTACATCACACCCAAGGGCTACAAGACCTTGCGCGATGAGTTGCTGCACTTGATCGACGAGGAGCGGCCTAAAGTGGTGGACGTGGTGCACTGGGCCGCCAGCAATGGTGACCGCTCGGAAAACGGCGACTACCTCTATGGCAAAAAGCGCTTGCGCGAGATCGACCGGCGCATCCGATTTTTAACCCGCCGCCTGGAGATTGCGGTGATTACCGAGCCCAGCCTGCACCATGGCAATGCGCAGATTTTTTTCGGTGCCACGGTGACCTATGTGGACGACGTGGATGAAAAACGCACCGTCACTATTACCGGCATCGACGAGGCCGACAGCGCAGCCGGTGAAGTGAGCTGGATTTCCCCGATTGCACGCACCCTGCTCAAAGCACGCGTGGGCGATGTATTGCGCCTACCCATGCCTGGCCGCGTAGCAGAAATTGAAGTGCTGGAGGTGCACTACCCGGCGCCGGGTGGAGCATCAGCGGATTGACGCGCAGCGCATGGGCTTTTGCTGCACTCGAATCTACTTTGCATCTACAGACGAAAACCTCTCAAGCGGTCTTTTTGCTGCGTTTGACGTGCATCACCACCGCCGAACGTTGTAGCTTGGTCAATATGCTGTCCAGGTGGGCACGGTCACGCACCGCTATCACGAAATGCATATCTTTGGCATCGTTGCTGTTCGCTTCGCCCATTTCGATGTGCACGATATCGGCTTCCGCTGCAGCCAACACCGATGCGACCTTGGCCATGACACCGCGCCCGTCGATGACAGTGAGCGCCAGGTCGGCTTCAAAGGGGCGCACGATCTCATCGCTCCACTCCACCCCCATAAAGCGCTCGCCATCTTTGTGTTGTAATTTTTTCGCAACCGGGCAGTCCGCAGCGTGCACTGCCAAACCCTCACCGCGACCGAGGTAACCGACGATGTTGTCACCGGGAATCGGGCGGCAGCACAAAGCGTATTTGACCGAGGCGTTTTCGCTGCCATCGAGCGTAAGCGTGCCCATGCCGTGCGCATTGTCGGCAGCAAAACGCTCGCGCGTGAGCAGCAAGGCATCGGGCTTGTGCCCGGCGTCTGCAAGTAAATTCACCATGCGCTTGGCTACGATATTGGCAATGCGCTTGCCCAGGCCAATGTCGGTGAGCAGCTCTTTACGGTTTTTGCTGCCGGTAAAGCGCAAGACTTTGTCCCATAGCGACTTATAGGCATCGCCTTCTGGCACGCTCTCGATGCCTTCGGCACGCAGCGCCTGCGACAGTAATTTCGCTCCTAAGTCGGCCGACTCGGTCAACTGCATGGTCTTGAGGTGGTGGCGAATTTTGGAACGCGCCCGACCGGTACGCACAAAGCTCAGCCAGGCCGGATTAGGCGTGGAGGTGGGCGCGGTGATGACTTCCACCACGTCGCCGTTTTTCAGCTCGGTGCGCAAAGGCACTTGCTCGCCGTTGATGCGCCCCGCCATGGTGCGGTCGCCCACATTGCTGTGGATCGCGTAGGCAAAGTCCACCACCGTGGCGCCGCGTGGCATGGCCATGATCTGGCTTTTCGGTGTGAACACATACACCGCGTCTGGGAACAAGTCCACTTTCACATGTTCCCAGAACTCGGTGGCGTCGCGGGTTTCGTCCTGGATATCCAACAGCGACTGCAGCCACTGCGCGCCCAAGCGCTCCTGCGCGCTATCCTGCGGTTTATTGACTTTGTACAGCCAGTGCGCGGCCACGCCGGATTCGGCCACCAAGTGCATGGACTCGGTGCGCATCTGAAATTCCACATTGATGGCAGCCGGACCGACCAGCGTGGTGTGCAGCGATTGGTAGCCATTGACTTTGGCGATCGCGATATGGTCTTTGAATTTACCCGGCACCGGTTTGTAAAGTTGGTGCAACAGGCCTAAGGCGGTATAGCAGTCCGTGATTTCGGGCACCAGCACGCGAAAGCCATACACATCAGTCACCTGGGCAAAGCTCAGGTGCTTGTCATGCATCTTGCGATATATGGAATACAGCGCTTTTTCGCGGCCCGAGATGCGCACCAGCATGCCGTGGGCGGCAAATGTGGCTTCCACTTCGCGCTGCACTTTTTGCAGCAAATCGCGCCTTCGGCTGCGCGCTTTGGCAACTGCTTTAGACAGAACCGCATGGCGCCAGGGCAGCAGATAGCGAAAGGAAAGTTCCTGCAACTCGCGGTAGATTTCGTTCAGGCCCAGGCGGTGCGCAATCGGGCTGTAAATATCCAGGGTCTCTTGCGCAATACGGCCCCATTTGGCGCGCAGCATGTCGCCCATGGTGCGCATATTGTGGGTCCGGTCGGCCAGCTTGATGAGGATGACGCGCACATCGCGGGCCATGGCCAGCAGCATTTTGCGAAAGGACTCCGCCTGGTTTTCCTCGCGCGTGGTGAAGCTGAGTTTGTCCAGCTTGGTCAGGCCGTCTACCAACTCGGCTACTGGCGAGCCAAAGCGCTCTATCAGCTCCACCTTGGTCACGCCACAGTCTTCCATGGCGTCGTGCAGCAGTGCGGCCATTAAGGCCGGCGCATCGAGCTTCCAATCGGCACACTGGGCTGCTACCGCAATCGGGTGCGTGATGTAGGGGGCACCGCTGCCGCGCAACTGGCCCAAATGGGCCTCGTCGGCAAAACGGTAGGCCTGGCGCACCTGCTCCACGTCCGAGGCCGACAAATAGTCCAGTTTGGCACTCAAACCGGCAAAACCCGTTAACACCGCATGCGGGTCTGCAGCGGAGGCTTTGAAAGGTGGTGGTGACTTGCCCATGGGCTAACTGTAGCGCGCCTGCCAAGGTGTGGGCGGCCAGGGGCTTTGGCCGGGCAAAATCGCGCAAAGCCATTGTGGATTGCATACCGAAGGCGTGCACCCCATTAAGGCCTTAACGCGGTGATGGTGCCCTTGACATAATCTCTTGGGCTGCCCGCTGGCCAGACAGCAGTGCGCCGTGCACGGTTGCAAAGTAGTGGCGCTCGGTCGCTTCGCCAGCGAAGAATAGGCGTCCTTCTAGGGGCCTGGCCAAATCATTGCGCTGGTCTGGATGGCTGCCAAGGGCGTTAAATGAATAGGAGCCACGTGCCCAAGGATCGGCACTCCATCGGGTGACGGCCCAAGCCCGCGGCTGCGGCACCCGGACGCCATAAATGCTGCGCAAGGCCTGCAGCGCGCTGGCCACGGTGGCCTCATCGCTTTGCTGTTCCATGGCTTGGGCGGCCTGGGCCGCCAAGAAGCCCAAGAGCAGGGGCTTGCCGGTGGCACGTTGGAGGCTCACCCACTGCGTCCACAGGCCATAAGCGGCAGGTATATATTCTTGCCAATCAAAGTCTGGGTCCCAAAAAACCTCATCAAACTGCAAATAGCATTTGTTGAACACCCCCATACCCAACTGGCCAATCGCCTGGCGCTTAGCCAGGGGCAAGGCGGGGCTAAAGCGCACACCTCCGGCCTTGAGCACCCCCAACGGTACGGTGACCACTACATGCTCGGCAGTGAAAGGTCCCTGTTGGGTTTGCACTTTGACGCTGCCACTGGACCAGTCAATGCCGCTTACTGCATGCGCAAGCCGTACCGTGAGCCCACGCGCCAGGTGCTCAATCAGCGCGTCATACCCGTCAGGAAAGAGCGCATCTGGGCCGTCGAATTCTTTGGACGCGTCATACCAGTAGGTGGACAGCGCTGCGGCTGAGCCAGCCCACTCCTGCTCAATCGTGCTATTGACCAAAAAGTCGGTAAAGGCTTGGTCCTCGTGGCCCATGTGGGCATAGCCCATTCCCTGGACGATGGTGCTGCGCAAGGCCTTGTCCTGGCTGGCTTTTTGGCCCTTGCTGAGCACCCCCAGCATGCGCTGGCTCAGCGCATCCAGGCGCGCCCGCTCGGCAATCGAAACTGCTTGGCCTGCGGTGTTGAAAGTGATGCTGTTGTCATAGCTGGTAGTGACCCTCGGCGCGCCAGCCAAGCGGGCCAGCTCCGTCACTGGGTTGCCCTCGGTGCCATGGATCCAGGATGCGCCCAGATCCAAGGCCAGGCCCGTGCTGCGGTCCGTCCAGATGCGACCGCCTTGACGACTGCGGGCCTCTAGCACGGTCACCAACCAGCCCGCATCGCTCAAGGCGCGTGCCGCTGCCAGTCCGGCCATGCCCGCTCCGATCACCAGCACTTTGGCAGCAGCGCCGCCGCCGGCTGCCGCTTTGCCCTGCGCCAAGGCAGCGCCGCCTATACCGAACGCAACTGCCATGCCGCTGGTGGCCTGGCGCAACCAGTGCCTGCGCGAGGCGCCGGACTGGGCCGCTAGGCCATCAGGGGAATAGGCCAGCTCGCTTGGCCTTGGCACAGCCAGCCTTAGCGCACACGTAGGCTTATTTCACGGTGGCGGCGCTGATGTAGCCTGAGACAACCTTCCACTTGCCGTCCTGGATTTGGGACAGGCGCGAGGCGTCGCTACCCAGGCGCTTGGTAGCGCTAAAGGTGGCTTTGGCGCCGCCGAACATATCGGGCTCCAAAACCATCGTGTCCATCGCTTTGATGAAGGTGTCGGTAGTCAGGTTTTTGCCAGCCTTGGCTGCGGCTACGGCTAAGCTGTTGATGATGATGTAGCCATAGACCGAGAACACCGTAGGGTCCTCATTGAACATCGTTTTGTACTTATTGGCCCAAAAGCGGATAGGCTGGGAGGCTTCGTCCAGATAGGGATTTTGCACGGTCATGGTGGCATAAAACCCGTCCATAGCCTTACCGCCGATTTTGTGAATCAAATCGGTGTAGGAGGCGCTGGAGCCCACAAAGATCGGGTTGAAGCCGATTTTGCGCGCGGTACCGATGGCACCAATGGTTTCACGAATGATGGTGCCCAGCACCACCATGTCACATCCGCTGGCTTGCAGCTTGGAGATCTGCGACGAAAAGTCGGTAGCGCCCCGCTTGTAGCTGGTCTTTTCGGCGAACTCCATATTCATGGATTTCAGCCCCGCCTCAGCCCCGCGCAGAACCTCCAAACCAAAGTCATCGTCCTGGTACATGGTGCATACCTTTTTGGAGCCTTTTTCCTTGATCAGCGAAGGCAGGGTAACGCGCATCTGGTCATAGTAGGTAGCGGCGAACGAGTATTTCAGACGGTCCAGCGGCTCGTACATTTCCCGCGCCGCAGTGATCGGGAAAAAGTTCACCACATTTTTTTCGAACTGCACCGGCATAGCGGCCAGATTTTGTGCGGTACCGATATGACCCGCCATGATAAAAATTTTGTCCTGGTTCACCAGCTTTTGCGCTGCCAGCACCGATTTTTTGGGGTCGTAACCATCGTCTTCTACCAGCAGTTTGAGCTTGCGGCCATTGATGCCGCCTTGCTCATTGAGCTCGGCTACCGCCAACTGCATGCCTGAGCGCGCCTGCTTACCAAAGCCGGCTAAGGGGCCGGACAAGTCTTGAATCGTGCCGATCACGATTTCATCTTTGCTGACCCCCTGCTGCTGCGCCTGCGCACCCAGGGCCAGCATGGCGGCCAAAGTGAATGCGGAATGCTTCAAAAAATTGCTTGCTTTCATGTTTATCTCCAAAAATTAAATGATGGGTTTGCAAGAGGCCTGCAGCGCAGGCGCCACGGCCATCGGTATTACTTCACTTCCATCACCACGCGCCATTTGCCGTCCTGAATTTGCGACAGCTTCACAGCCTCACTGCCCAGGCGCTTGGCATTGGTGTAAGTCAGGGCCGGCGTGCCAAAGAAGTCCGGGGGAATAGCCATGCTGTTCATCGCTTTGACAAAACTAGCGCTGGTGAGGTTGGGGCCGGCTTTCTGCGCTGCCTGGATAAAGATGTCGACCATGATGTAGCCGTAGGCGGAAAAGACTGCAGGGTCTTCGTTGAACTTGGTCTTGTACTTATTGGCCCAAAAGCGGATGGGCTGCGAAGCCTCATCCAGGTAGGGGTTTTGCACCACGTTGGTGGCATAAATGCCGTCCATGGCTTTGCCGCCGAGTTTGTGGATCAGGTCGGTATAGGCTGCGATGGAGGCCAGGAAAATCGGGTTGAAGCCGGTTTTGCGCGACTCGGCCACGGTGCCGATAGTCTCTCGAATAATCGTACCCAAGACCACCAGCTCGCAACCCGAGGATTTCATCTTCGCAACCTGCGTGGAAAAATCGGTCGAGCCGCGTTTGAAAGAGGTCTTTTCGGTGAGCTCCATGTTCACGCTTTTCAGGCCGGCTTCGGCGCCGCGCAGCACTTCTAGGCCGAATTCGTCATCCTGGTAAATGATGCAGATTTTTTTGGCGTTTTTGTCAGCAGCCATTTTCGGCAGCACCATGCGGATCTGGTCGTAGTACGAGCTGAGCAAGGCGTACTTCAATTCATTGGGCGCGTCATACATATCGCGCGACGCAGTCAAGGGCATAAAGTTGACGATCTGCTTTTCAAACTGAATCGGCATGGCCGCATTGTTTTGTGCGGTGCCTAGATGGCCGGCCATGATAAAAATCTTGTCCTGGTTCACCAGTTTTTGTGCCGCCAGGACGGCACGCTTGGGGTCGTAGCCAGAGTCCTCAACCAGCAGCTTGAGTTTGCGGCCATGGATGGCGCCTTGCTCATTAAGCTCGTCGATACGCAGCTGCATACCGTTACGCGACTGTTTTCCATAACCGGCCAGGGGGCCGGACAAGTCTTGGATGGTGCCGATGACGATTTCGTTTTTGCTCACGCCCTGTTGTTCGGCGGCAAGCGCCGGCGCTGCGGCGAACCATGCGGAAAGCACGAGTGCCACGCCGCTAAAGGGAAACAATGTTTTTTTCATGCTGGGTCTCCTGTAAATAGTTATTTCTTCCTGCTGCCGAACCCGGCGGGCTCAGCCATACATAGCCTCAATATTAGCGTTGTATTTCTTCTCCACCAATTTACGCTTGAGCTTCATGGTGGGGGTGAGTTCTTCGTCTTCCGCACTCAGCTGGGTATCGAGCAGGAAGAATTTCTTGATTTGTTCGACGCGCGCGAATTTTTTGTTCACCCGGTCTATTTCTCCCTGGATCAGCGTCTGGACTTCGGCCGAGCGCGTCAGGCTGGCGTAGTTGCTGAAAGGTACATCCTGGTCCTGGGCGTATTTTTCGACGTTTTCCTGGTCAATCATGATGATGACCGTCAGGTAAGGCCGTTTGTCACCGATAACCACCGCGTCGGTGATATAGGGCGAGAACTTCAAATCGTTCTCCAGCTCGGAGGGCGTGATATTTTTGCCACCGGCCGTGATGATGATGTCCTTCATGCGGTCGGTGATGCGGAAATAGCCCTCCTCATCGACCACACCCACGTCGCCGGTGTGCAGCCAGCCATCCGGGTCGATGGTCTCGGCGGTCTTTTCGGGCAGGTTG
>JBBAPY010000073.1:0-12133 GCA_040400635.1 Rhodoferax sp. | reverse complement strand
ATACCCCAGGGCAGCGCTGGGTCTGCGACACGGCCCCACAACTCGCCGTTGATGAAATTGCCCACCCGACCGCAGGCCAGGCCCGTAGGCACGCAAGGCGCCACGAAGTCAGCCACCTCCCAAAAGGAGCGCTTGCGCTCGTAAGCGAACCAGGCCATAGAAAAAATCACACCCAACAAACCGCCGTGGAAACTCATGCCGCCACGCCAGGCGTACAAAATCTCCAGCGGGTGGGCGGCGTAATACGCCGGGTTGTAAAACAGGCAGTAGCCAACGCGGCCCCCCAGTATCACGCCCAGAACCCCTAGAAAGAGGATGTCCTCCACATCGCGAAAACTCCAGTGCGCATTACTTGCGTAGGGTGCGTGGCGCAGGCGCTGCTTGCCCAGCAGCATGAATAGGCCGAAAGCAGCCAGGTAAGTCAGGCCGTACCAGTGCACGGCGACGGGGCCTAGTTGCAGGGCAACCGGGTTGATGGCGGGATGAATCAGCATGGTGGCTATTGTGCCTTGGGCTGCCAGGGGCTGCGCACCCCCTGGGCTATTCATACCCCGCCGATTTGACTAAACTCGGTTCGTGCCGATGTTGGAAGCACAGCCTTTGCATAGCGGGGGCTCGCTTATAAAACTATGCGTCCTAGGGCGCCAGATGCCATGAACCTCACACTGGTATTGCTGATATTTTTCTTTCTCGTAGCGGTGCTGGGCGCTGCCGTTTTTTATTACCTGACCTTGCAAAACCTGGCAGCTGTGAAGCGCGAAGTCAACAAGCTACGCGACCAAGCCGATGATGCGCGGGCCAGCGCCTTGCTGCGCAATGAACGCGCGCGCTGCTACCAACAACTTATGGCCTTGGAAGCCGACATCCAGGCGCGCCAGCGCGACAGCCTGAGCAATGAAGAGGCCGCCCTGGTAGAGCTGAACCGCGACGAGATCCAAAATTGCGTCAACGCCCTGAAAAAATCCGGTAACTGGATGGGAGTGCCTTTTGACCTGGATTGGCAAGACATGTGGGGCAACCTTCCCCAGCTCAGGAGCCTCTACCGTGCAACGGTGATGCAGCAAGACGTCGAAGCGGGCACCGCAGGAACTGCGAATACAGTGGGCACACCCATAGCCAATGGGTCAGCTAGTGTGCCTTCTACCTCTGCAGCATCAGCCCGCTCCAATGCGGCCGGCACAGGTCAGGCGCCAGCGCAAGATGCGCCGCAGGACAACTCTAAGGTGATGGCCGCTGCGATGAAAAATATGATGCGAAATTAATGGCTATGTCGCTCAACCTATCCATACGTCTGGCGCTGTGTAGTGCGCTCTTGGTCTGCACTGCGGCCCATGCCGGCCTGTGGGAAGACGGCTATGCCGATTACCAGCGGAAAGACTACGCCAGCGCGGTGGCCAAATGGCAAATCGTCGCCGACACCGGCGACCGCGAGGCACAGTCTCTGCTGGGAATGATGCATTTATTTGGCCAGGGGACACCCCAAAGCTACCCCAAAGCCATTGTGTGGTTGCGCCGTGCTGCCGCCCAAGGTGAGCCCAAGGCGCAATTCCATTTAGGCACCATGTATGCCAGCGGGCAGGGCTTTAAAGCCCAAGGCTTAGAGCGCGATTACCAAAAGGCAGCCATGTGGTTCATCATGGCCGACCAGGCGGGGCATCCGGAAGCGGGCAAGTCACTGAAAAAAGTGACTGCCGAGATCAGCCAGTCCGATTTAATGGTGGCGCGCCGCTGGGCCAAGACCTGCATCAAGCGCGAATTTAAAGACTGCGAATAAGACCGCGCGGCAGGTATGCCGCATAGTGCACTTATTCTTTTTTAACCGTGATACTCATGCGCCGGTTACGCGCATCTTTGGGGTCGTTGGGGTTGTAGGGCACGGTATCGGCTACCCCCTCGATTTGCACAAAGCGGTCTTGCTTGATGCCGTTTTTCTCCAGTACCGAGCGTGTCGCTTCAGCACGTTCGACTGACAAGAGCCAGTTGTTGCGGCCCTCTTTATTGGCAAAGGGGGTGGCATCTGTATGGCCACGCACCGCAATCTTGTTGGGCATGGCCGCTAGCGACTTGGCAATTTCACCCAGCAATGCCTGGGCCTTGGTCTGTAGCTTGGTAGTACCCAGTGGGAACATGGAGAAATCTGCTTTGTCGATGACCTCAATGCGCAAGCCGTCTTTGTCCCGGACAAACTGCACCTGGCCCTGCAACTGCTCCAGCGCAGGGTTGGACGCCAAAGCTTCCTTGACGTCTTTTTCCATCTGGTCCATTTTGGCTTTTTCCGCACCCTGCGCCGTGCCATTCCCACCTCCATCGCCCTCCCCGGACCCCGGTGACTGGTTTTGCGATTTGGCGTCGTTATCGCGCGCATTTTCGCTATTGGGGGAAGGGTCGTTTTCCGTGGGGCCGCCTTCCGATTTTGGCGTCAAGCGCTCCATGAGCCCGGTTTGCTTGGCCGTGTAGGGGAAACCGTCGGGATCAATGATGGAGCGTCCGCCCATGATGCCGTTGGAGCCGGCGAGTGCGCCCATGGTGACGACACTTTGCGAGGCAGGCTTGAAGTAATCAGCCACGCTTTTGCGCTGCGAGTCATTGGTTGCGCCCAAAATCCACATCAACAAGAAGAAGGCCATCATGGCCGTCATCATGTCGGCCAGCGCAATCTTCCAGCCGCCACCGTGGGCACCGGCGTGCGCAGCGGCAATTTTCTTGACAATAATGGGGGCAAGCGGCGCGTCCTCTTCCGGCGCCGCAACATCTTCGGCGCCCGCCGGCGCAGCACCTGCGGGGATTTCTTCTTCCTTCGGCGCTTCGGTGGCCATGCTTACTTCCCGCGCAGCCCGTCAAATACTTCAGCAAAACTCGGTTGGTTGTGGTGGCTGATACAGACGCGCGCGGCTTCCAAAATCAGCGGCATGGGGTGCCCGTGCAAGGTGCCGACAATGATTTGCTTGACAACGCCATACATACAGGCTTCATCTTCAATAATTTGTTCCAGGCGCTTGGCAAAAGGCTCGAAAAATCCGTAAGCCAAGAACACGCCAATAAACGTTCCCACCAGCGCCGCGCCCACCAGACCACCCAAAATCGCGGGGGGTTGGTCGATGTTGTCCATGGTCTTTACCACCCCCATCACGCAAGACACAATGCCCAACGCAGGCAAGGCACCGGCCAAAGTAGAGATCGCCGCAGAGGCCTTCAGTTCATCATGGTGGTGGGTTTTGATAGCGCTATCCATGATCTCTTCGACCGCCATGGTGCTGATCGTGCCCTGGGATACGACCATCAAGCGGACGGTGTCACAAATCAAGTGCAGCAAAGCGTGGTCCGCAATGATTTTGGGGTATTCCCCGAAAATTGCGCTCGAATCGGGGTTCTCGATGTGGGCTTCGAGCGCCACTGCGCCCTCGGTTTTCAGCGTCTTCATGACCTTGGACACGCAAAAAATCGTGTTGAGGTAGTCGTCCTTGTGGTACTTGGCACCTTTGAAGGTGCGGCCGATGCCGGCAAAGACCGCTTTCACCACGTCCGGACTGTTACCGATAAACATGCCGCCTAACGCAGAACCGAAAATACACCATCCTTCAATGGGCGCTGCATGGATAAACGGCGCCATACTGCCGCCGCCCACGATAAAGCTGCCAAAAACGCAGACATTCAAGAACACAATCCCGAAGATGCCAAACATAGTCGTTCCCAAAAGGACGGTTTGCTGCCCGCTAGGCCAAGCTCAAACCTGTAAAGGCCACACAAAGGTGGCCCGCAAAAAAATACACCCGGCAGCCGACCCTGTCGGGCTGCCGACACCCCCGCTTAATGCAGCTGCGCTTGCTGGGGCAATAAAGTGGGCAACTGCGCCCAGGCTGACCGGATTTCCGACATCAGGTGCTGAACTTCCTTCAATGCGTCCATATCATTGTGCGCATTGGCGAAAATCAGACGCCTGGTGACGTAGTTGTATAAGTCATTCAAGTTCTGTGCCAACTCGCCGCCACGGGTGAAGTCCAAGGCGCCCTGGAGACCCACCACAATGCGGCTGGCGCGGGCGATGGCCTTGCCTTTTTCCTGGATCTTGCCGTGGGTCAAATGGCCCTGGGCTTGCGCTACGCTATCGACCAGGCCGTCAAACAGCATCTGGATCAGGGCCACGTTATTGGCCACAGAAGCCTGGGAAGCCAGGTTGTCGGAGCCGTAAGACTCCATCGCTTTAAAGTGAACTCGCATAACTGAATCTCCTACTGGGTTGCTGTACACAGTAGACATCGACGAGCTACGCAAAAACTTGAGGCTTGGAGGTTCATCCACCATGAAATTAGCCTTTAGATTTGGCTTTGGCCGAGGATTTGGCCTTTTCCTCAATCCCAAGGGAGAGCCGCAGCTTCTTGACAATTCCGGAGAGCAATTGGCTGACGCGTGACTCGGTCACACCTAAAACATCGCCAATTTCCTTCAAATTGAGCTCCTCCACATAGTAGAGGGACATCAAAAGCTGGTCCCGCTCTGGCAGTTCAGCGATGGCATCGGTGACAGCGCGCATGAAATCTTCATGCTCCACGATGGCGTCGGGCTGGCGCGAGCGCTCGTCGGCGATGCCCAGCACTTCGTCATTGATGACTTCCATGGAAAGCGTCTCAAAGCGCTTGGCGTTACCGCGCTTTTTCTGAAACTCCTCCAGATCGTCGCCCATGTGCTCGGCCAATTCGCTTTGCGTAGGCGTACGACCGAGCTCGCTGGCCAGGAAATTAATCGCCTCGTTCTCGGACTTGTTGAAGGCCACCGCCGAACGCGGCAAATAAGACAGCTGGCGCACCTCGTCCAATATGGCGCCGCGCACGCGGCTCAGGGCGAAGCTCTCAAATTCAATACCCTTGGTCGGGTCAAAGGCCCGCGCAGCCTCCAAGAGGCCAATCATGCCGACCTGCATCAGCTCATCGAGCTCCATAAACGGAGGGATGCGTACCTTCAGGTGCAAAGCCACTCGTTTGACCATGCCCAAATGGGCCATGACCAAGGCTTCGCTGGCATCATGGACCTCATCGTAGAGCTTGGTGGCGGTGGCCATAGAGCTTAGTCCTGGTGCCGCACCAGGCGCTCGACAAAAAACTGCATGCCACCGGAGAAGTTGGCAATCGGGGGCATTTGGGTAATGGATTTGGCCAGGCGCTTGAAATCACGCGCACTGTTGCTGCGCGGGGCAAATTCGAGCACCGGCTCGTATTTTTTGTGCGCTGCCAGGATGGCATCGTCGTTCTCGATCGAACCCAGGTAGCGGGTGGTGAAATTGAGGAACTGGGCGCACACCTGGTTGATGCGGCGGTACAGGTTCTGCCCGTCGGCCTGGCTGTTGACCGCATTGGGGACGATATAAATCTCGTTCAGGTCGTAATCCTGGATCAAGACTTTGATGGTTCCGTAGGCGTCGGCAATCGAGGACGGATCGTCCCGCACAACGATATAGCGGCGCTGGCAGGCGCCCATAAAGGTCAGGACCGTGGGCGAAATGCCGGCGGCCATGTCCACAATCAGGTAGTCGATTTCGTCTTCCAGGGCGCTAAAGGACTGCACGATGCGCGAGGCCTGCACCCGGGTGAGCGAGGCCAACTCTTTCACGCCCGAAGCGCCTGGCACCAGCATCACGCCGTGGCGCGAGGTGACAATAATTTCCTGCAAAGTCTTTTGCCCACTCATAAAGTGGCTCAAATTGAAGGGACAGACGCAGCCCAAGGCGATTTGGGCGTTGGCCAGACCCATATCGGCATCAAACAACATGACGCGGTGACCCATCATGCGCAGAGCGATCGCCAAATTCACGGCCACGGTTGTTTTACCGACGCCGCCTTTGCCGCTGGCGATGCCGATCACCTCGGTACGAGCAGTTTTAGTCATTCTTTTCTAGCGATATTCTCAATTGAAGGGCCCGCGCATGCCCCGGGGGCTTGCAGGCGAAAACAGGCGTGGCGACGGCGGTGGCAATTTCACCGAGAGGGGTTTAGAAACCTGGATCGGGGCGATGGCTGTAATTGGGCCAATGGTCTCCGGTGCCCGCGAAAGCTGGGCAAGGGCCATTTCTACCAACGAAGCTGCACTCAAATCCCGCCTCAAAGCCCCCAACTGGGCTCCATCGCTCGCTGCGGACAGCGGCAGAAAATTATCGCAGAGAAACTCGACCAAGGGCCAGGGCTGGACAGATTCATCCAATTTACTCACCATCAAGCTGTTCCAGCGGATGCCCGCGCTGCGCAAAGCGCGCCGCAGGGTGGCGCTGGAGGCGTCCGCCGCCACCAGTGCGTGGGTGGAGCAGGTCGGGCATACCGCCTGAATTTCCATGACCCGTTCAGCCATATGGGTGCCGCAGGTGTCTATCAGGACCAAGCTGCGCCCTTCCAACTGGGCGAGCAGCGCGCTCAAAGCGGCGCCGCTGTCGGCGCGAAAACACTCAATTCCTGCTTGGTTGGCCAGGGCCTGGGTCTGGGCCCATGCGCCCACGCGCTCGTCGCGGTAGCTGATGATGGCAACTTTAGACGCCGCCTGCTGGGAAGCGGCTTCGCGCGCCAGGCGCACCACCATCGTCGTTTTGCCCGCACCTGAGGGGCCAGCAATCACATGAATACCCGCCTGCGGTAACTCCATACTGGGGCGGTGCGAGACCTGCTCCAACTGGCTGCGCACCGCCATCAAGGCTTCGTGCTCGCTGCGCATGTCTTTCACGGTATCCAAAAGCAAAGTGCGCAGACCGCCGGGCATACCGGCGCGGGTGAAGGAGGCCATCAGCTCCTCCACTTCAGGGGACATGTGCTGCCCGTGGTTCCAGGCCGGCGCTTGCTGGGTTAGCTGGAACTCACGCCGCAAGGCGGCGAGTTCTTCGCGGATCAAGTCCATCATTTCGCGGCTGGCGAAATCCTCGCGGTCCGGGGCTTTGCGCTGCAGCAGGGGCAAAGACTGTGCCGGTGCGGGTGTTTTGGCTACTTGCGCCTGTCCTTTGGGCTGCGTCTGCGCCTGCGCGAAATGCCGTTTGAAATCGGTACTGGCTTCGCTTGGCTTAGCGGCCATCACAGGCTCAGGGGATTCTTCGATATCGATCGCCACCACCAACTCGGTTTGTCCGCCGACCATGTGGTTGGAAATGACCAGGACGTTGCGACCGTACAAGGCCATGGCCTTTTCAGTGGCACTTTTGGTGTCGTGGGCCAGTATGCGTTTGAGTTCCATGGTACTTGTTCCGCAATAAATAATAGGGGTGGGTCAGCAAAGGTCAGCCAGGGGATCAAGCCTGCTGGTTTTCAGCACTGACGGTATGGATGACCTGAATCGATTGGTCATCCGGGATTTCTGCATACGATAAAACCACCATTTCGCTGACGCGATGGCGCACGGCTTTGGCCAGCCAGGGGCGAATCGCGGGGGAGACCACCAGCACGGCGGCGTGGCCGAGCTCTTCCACTTCTTTGGAGCCATGGCGTAAGGCGGCAAACAGGCGCTCGGCCAAGCCAGGCTCCAGCACGACGTTTTGGTTTTGGCTTTGCTGTTGCAGCACGTTGTGCAGCAATTGCTCTAAGCCCGGATCGAGCGTCATGACCGAGAGCGTTTCCTTTTCGTCGAGCAGGTTTTGCACAATCATGCGGCCCAGGCGGGGGCGCAGCAATGCGGTCAGCTGCTCGGGCTCTTGCGTGCGGGCGCTGACCTCGGAGAGGGTTTCCACAATCGTGCGCATATCGCGGATCGACACCGAGTCATTGAGCAAGCCTTGCAAGGTGCGCGTGAGCACGCCCAGAGACAGCTTGGACGGCACCAGATCTTCCACCAGCTTGGGCGATTTGGCGGTCAGCTTGTCCAGCAGCTGCTGCACTTCGTCGTGGCTCAGCAGATCGGCCGCGTTATCGCGCAATACTTTATTCAAATGGGTGGCCACGGCGGTAGCCGAATCGACCACGGTATAGCCCAGGGCACGGGCATGGTCACGCTGCGAAGGCTCAATCCACACCGCCTCCAAACCGAAGGCCGGTTCGGTCGTGGGGGTACCCTCCAAATTGCCGTAGACCTGGCCGGGATTGATCGCCATTTCACGGCCGACTTTGACTTTGCCGCGCCCGCGCACCACGCCTTTGAGCACGATGTGGTAGCTATCGGGGTCGATGCTCAAGGCATCGCGGATGCGCACTGGCTGGATCAAAAAGCCCAGTTCGGCAGACAATTTTTTACGCACACCCTTGACGCGCGTCATCAGCTGGCCGCCGGTTTCGGCGTTGACCAAAGGTATCAGGCCGTAGCCGATTTCCAGGCCCACCAGATCCACTTGGTCCAGGTCTTCCCAATCCAATTCTTTGGGCTGCTCGGCAGCGGCCACCGCGGCCGCTTCTGCCACTTTTTCGGGCGAATCGGCGGCAGCGTCGCGCCGCAGCAGCATCCAACCCAGACCGGCACTGCCAGCGGACAAAAAGATAAACACCAGATGCGGCATGCCGGGCACCATGCCCAGTACGGCCATGATGATGGAGGTCACAAACAAAGCCGTGGGATTGCCCAGCTGGGTGGAGGCCTGCTCGGTCATGGACTCGGTGGTCGTGACACGCGTGACCACAATGGCCGTTGCCAAGGAAAGTAAGAGCGAAGGAATCTGGGCTACCAGACCGTCACCAATGGTCAGCAGGGAATAAATCTTCCCAGCATCGCTGAGCGACAGGCCGTGCTGACCGATACCGATCGCCAGACCGCCCACGAGGTTGATGATCAAAATCAAGAGGCCGGCCATGGCGTCGCCACTGACAAATTTGGAAGCACCGTCCATGGAACCGAAGAAGTCCGACTCCTGGCCAAGTTCTGCCCGCCGCATGCGGGCGGTGTCCTGGTCGATCACACCCGCATTCAAGTCGGCATCAATCGCCATTTGCTTGCCGGGCATCGCGTCCAGGGTAAAGCGGGCATTGACCTCGGAGACACGTCCGGCGCCCTTGGTCACCACAAAGAAGTTCACGATCATCAAGATGATAAAAATGATGAAGCCCACGACGTAATTGCCGCCGATGACAAACTCACCAAAGGCGGCCACCACTTTGCCCGCGGCCTCGTGGCCCTCGTGGCCGTTGACCAAAATCACGCGGGTCGAGGCCACATTGAGCGCCAGGCGCAGCATTGTGGCAAACAAAAGCACCGAGGGAAAGGAGGAAAATTCCAGCGGCTTGCGTACTTTGATCGCGATCATGATGATCAAAAGCGCAGACGCTATATTGAAAGTAAACAGCACATCCAGCACCATGGGGTGCAGGGGAATGACCAACATGCCCATGATCAACAGGACCAAGCCGGGAATGCTCAGGTCATTGAAGTTGAACTTGGACAAATTTTGTCGGATTGTCGACAGTGTCAGCGTGCTCATAGTCAGTATTCGGTAGAAATCGGCGGGTTGAAGTGGTGTGCAGGCTTGGGTTTTATCGGGTTTCAATGGGTTGAAGCAATCTTTATGCCACTGGCTTTGAACGCATCCTGCAGGGCCTGCCCCTGCGGCAAACCCTTACCAGTCACGTTTCTTGCGTTACACATGGCATTGCCACATCCAGTGGCGCGCTGAAGGATGGTAATTTCCATGGACGCAACGACTAATTTTCTGACTGCCCCGGCCCCCGCTCAGAGGGGAAATGATGTTTTAGCTGACTCCACTGGGGGAGACGGCAGCGCCTCGGGGGCGCAGTTTGCTGGGGTGCTCAATGGGCAAATGCTCAAGCTCGAACGGCAAGCCCTTGCCTCAACGCCCGCAGATTCCGCCGATTTGCAGGTGCTGCGCCTGGGCAACAAGCTCAATGTCATCACCACCGACGCGCCCTTGCCCGACCTGGCCAGCCTGGCCGATTTCGCCCGCGCCCAGGGTTTGGGTGAGTCGGCGGTACAGGCATTGTTTGGCTCGGCAGGCAGTAGCAGTAGCATTGCCAGCATCAGCGCCCAACTCTCGGTGGCCCCGGATGCGCCATCGCGGGCCTCTGAGTTGATCGACAGTGGCAACCCGCAAGCGGCCCAGGCTCTAGCCCAAAGTGCCGCGACTTCCCTGTTACAGCTAGCGCTCACTACTGCGCAAGCGGGTGCAGTGGCCGCTGAAAACTGGCTGGGGCAGCGCAGCCCGGTCACCGGGACTGCCGATGCAGCCGTGGCCTTGAAGGCCCAAGCGAGCGCTGTGGTGCTAGGCGAGGCATCGCAAATATCTGTCGCAGCGGCTCCAGCCATGGATACCGCAGTCCAATGGAGCGCCCTGCATGCCCTAAGCACCCGCGGCCTGGCTAAGGATGCGGCACAACCCACCGTGGACCGCGCAAGCACCCTCCTAGTGCGCAGCACTCCGACGGACCAAGCGGCGCTAAGTCCGGACGCCCTTGCCGCAGCTGCACTTGCCGCAGCAGTGCAAGCAGGTCTGGGCATGGTGCCAATGCGCGAATCCATCGCACCGAGCGAGTCCACAGTGACCATCACCAGTTTGTCCATCGAAAAAACAGCAAACCGCCAACTGGTCAGCCGGGTAGAGACGAACGCGGCAACCCTAACAAGTGCCAAAGTCATCAGCCAGCTAAGTGGACCCATACTAGCGGACGCGGCCGAAGAGGAAGTAGCTGCTGAGGTCAGCGCTCCATTGCAAATCCGTTTGGTACCGCCAGACCAGCTAATTACCCAGCGCCTGGCCCAGATGGCTGGCAAATCCAAGCCCATCGATTGGTCTGCCTTGCTGGCAGGCCAAAAAGTGTCCGACACCTTGGCGGGTTTAGCGCAAAGCTCCGCGTCAGCCATGAGTGATACGCAAGCCAAATTAGTCGCGCAAATGCAAGCCAATGGACAGTTACCCGCCTCCGGCGACGAAGCACGCAATGCCCTGCTGGCCAAATTGCAAGTCCAAGCCGCAAGTTCCGGGTCTGCCCCCGCTGGGCTGAGCCCCCAGGCTGGAACCCAAGCGTTAGCCAGCGCGGCGCAGC
This sequence comes from Rhodoferax sp., assembly GCA_040400635.1. GTDB lineage: Bacteria > Pseudomonadota > Gammaproteobacteria > Burkholderiales > Burkholderiaceae_C > Allorhodoferax. The sequence goes on along the minus strand of JBBAPY010000073.1, from coordinate 1,190 downwards.
CGCAGCTCGCGACCGGTATCCCTCAATTGGCAAGCCAACGCGCGGGCGCCTCCAGTGCGCTGCCAACGAACGACAAAACGCCGCCAGCGCCGAGCGCCCTGGCCCTGCAAGCTGCCATTAGCGCCCAGCCACTGGGACCGGCACACGCCAGCAGCCTGTGGGAAAGTGTGCGCATCGAGGTGCCATCGGGACTGGTCCTGGAAGCCTTGGAAGAACACCAGGCCCAGAAATCGGATGCCGAACCCACCTTGCCGGCAAGCGCAGGGGCCGCCTCCGCAAGCAGTCTGTCGCACAGCCCGACCGCCGACAAAGCGCAAGCCGCCAACCCCCAAGCCCTGGCTGAGCAACGCGCCGCCCAGTACCAAGCAGTGGCCGATCAATTGGGCGAGGCCATGGCCAAACGCCTGATGGCTCAAATTGAGCGGGGCCAATGGAAAATGCAACTTCGCATGCAGCCCGCTGCCCTGGGCCGCATTGACGTCGAGCTAGATATGCACGCCAAAGGCCTGGATGCCACCTTCACTTCGGATAATGCCGTGACCCGCGAATTGATGGCACAAGGCTCGGCCCGTTTGCGCGACACACTGACACAAACTGGCACGACAGTTGCTTCAGTAGTCGTGAATGGGGATTCAGGCCGTCAATCCGGCGGAAATTCGACACCCGGACAAAAACCCAAGAGCGAGCAAAACGCCAACAGCAAGAAAGGCGCTACCCCAGCGCTAGTCCAGACGGCCGCAATGCCGCGTGCTGCACAGGGTGACGGTCTGAATGTGTTGGCTTAAGGCTAGCCCCGAGAATGATTGCAATTGAAGAACCCAGATTGAGAGGTACCTTATGGCAGACGCAGCACCAGCAGAAGCGGAAGCGGAAGTAGAAGCCAAGCCCAAGAAGCCGATTGCACTGATTATTGGCGTGGTGGTTGGCATCATTGTGCTGATCGCCGGCACGGTGGTAGGCACGCTTTTGCTTGCCAAGCAAACCGGCTTTTTTGCGCCTCCCCCCAACCCCGATGCCATGCTTGAAGGCGAAGGCGGTGATGGCCACGGAGAAAAAGCGGCCGATGGACATGGTGCGCCAGCTGCAGATGGACATGGCGAGAAAAAAGCCGATGGCCATGGCGCGCCTGCCGATGCGCATGGCGGTGGCCACGGTGACAAAAAAGGCGATGGCAAAGAGGCAGGCGGCCC
>JBBAPY010000072.1:0-12158 GCA_040400635.1 Rhodoferax sp. | reverse complement strand
CCTGGTTGCGCGCCTCGACCGCGTTGAGGATAAAGGGGTCCATACCGATCTGCTGGGCCGACTTGACCAGGGCGCTGATGTCTTTGGGAAAACAGCTTCCGCCGTAGCCTGCGCCCGCGTAAATAAAGTGGTAGCCGATGCGCTGGTCGCTGCCTATGCCCTGACGTACCGACTCAATATCCGCACCCAGCCCTTCGGCGACGATCGCCATTTCGTTCATCAGGCTGATACGGGTGGCCAGCATGCAGTTGGCGGCGTATTTGGTCATCTCCGCGCTGCGCGGGCTCATGACGATGATTTTGTCGTGGTTGCGGTTAAAGGGCTCGTACAACTCGCGCATCAATTTTTCTGCACGCACGCTATGGGTACCGATGACGATGCGGTCCGGGCGCTGGCAGTCCGCCACGGCGGCGCCTTCTTTCAAGAACTCGGGGTTGGATACCACGTCAAACTCAATCTCCGCACCGCGCTCCTTAAGCGTTTGGGCGATCGTCTCGCTGACCCGGTCGGCGGTGCCTACCGGCACGGTGGATTTGTCAACGATGACCGCGTAGCCCGACAGATAGCTGGCGATGGTTTTGGCGACCGCCAGCACATGGCGCAGATCGGCGCTACCGTCTTCGCCGGGCGGCGTACCCACGGCGATGAAGTGGATGTCGGCGTGCTGCACTGCCAGGGCGGCGTCCGAAGTAAACACCAGGCGTCCGTCGGCATAGGCGTTTTTGACAATCGAGTCCAGGCCGGGTTCAAAAATGGGGATCACGCCTTCGCGCAAATCCTGTAATTTTTTTTCATCCAGATCTACACAAGTGACCTGGTGACCTGCGTCGGCCAGGATCGCGCCCTGTACCAAACCGACATACCCTGTGCCGAAAACCGATATCTTCATAGATTCCCCTTAGCTGGCGCGAATGCTAGGAAGCCGATATGGCAAGTCGATGTCAGAAAAATGAAGATTTGATGATGCCCGGCTCTGCGCTTTGGGTTGCCTGCCGTTTGTACGTAAACTCCCTGACATATTCCACCGACTCAACCCTTGAGGTAGCTCCACCGTGAAAGCTGTATTCCCCGTCGCCGGCCTAGGCACCCGCTTCCTGCCGGCCACCAAGGCCAGCCCCAAAGAGATGCTCTGCGTGGTGGATAAGCCGCTGATTCAGTACGCGGTGGAAGAAGCCATAGAGGCCGGATTTACCGAATTGATTTTTGTGACCGGGCGCAGCAAGCGCAGTATTGAGGACCACTTTGACCGCTCGTTTGAGCTGGAGTATGAACTCCAGTCGAAAAACAAAACTGATTTGCTGGCTTTGGTGCAAAACATCAAACCGGCGCATGTGAACTGTATTTATGTGCGCCAGGCCGAAGCCTTGGGCTTGGGCCATGCAGTCAATTGCGCAGCCAATTTGGTGGGCGATGAGCCTTTTGCGGTGATCTTGGCCGATGACTTGTTGGACCACCAGCCCGGCGTGCTCAAGCAAATGGTAGAACGCTACAAGCATTACCGCAGCTCTATTTTGGCGGTGGAAAAAATCGCGCCGGAGCAAAGCCGTTCCTATGGCGTGATCGCCGGGCATACGATTGAAAACCGCATTACCAAGTTATCCAATATCGTAGAAAAGCCCGCACCGGCCGATGCGCCTTCGGATATGGGGGTGGTGGGGCGCTATATTTTTACGCCGTCCATCTTTAAGCACATCCAGGCACTGCAGCCCGGCGCCGGCGGCGAATACCAATTGACCGACGCCATCCAAAGCCTCTTAGCCCATGAAGCAGTTTATGCCTATGCCTACGAAGGCGTGCGCTATGACTGTGGTTCCAAACTCGGCTACTTGAAAGCAACTGTAGAGTTTGCGATACGGCATGCAGAGACCGGCGAGGAATTTAAAAAATACTTGGCCCACACAGTGCAAGGCATGGCATCGTAACGGGCTGTCAATTTTTTATTATTTAACATTTAGTTCACACTTTCGTCATTTCTGGACTCTACAGTGATTACTTCAATTCACTGGAGCCCGTATGGCATCTCAAGATACAAGTCGCCGCAGTTTTATCATTAAGCTGGCATCCGTTTCAGGCACTTTGGCCACCGGATCTTTGCTTTCAGCCTGCGGCGGAGGTAGCGCATCATCGAATATGGTGCAGTTCAATTACGGTGTAGCCAGTGGCGACCCTTTGTCAAACAAAGTCATTTTGTGGACGCACGCCAAGTACCAAAACTCCAACGACCCAGTCGCCCTTAGTTACGAAGTGGCGACCGACGTAGCATTTGCGAATGTAGTGAGCTCCGGTACAACCACGGCTTTGGAGGCTGCCTCATTCACAGCGAAGGTAGATGCGGCTGGCTTAGTTGCGGCTACAGATTATTACTATCGCTTCAAATCCGACGTCTGGATTTCGCCCGTTGGACGAACCAGAACACTGCCCACTGGCACGGTAGCGGAAGTGAAGTTGGCAGTGCTCTCCTGCTCAAGCTATCCGCATGGACATTTTCATGTGTATGGCGAAGCGAGCAAGTCGGATGCCCAGTACGCCTTGCACTTGGGTGACTATATTTATGAATACAAAGATGGCGAATATCCCAACCCTTCGGTTTTTGGCCGAAACGTCCTACCCGCCAATGAAATCCTCAGCTTGTCCGATTACCGGACACGCCATGCACTTTACAAATCGGATGTGAACCTCAAACTCCTGCATGCGCGCATGCCGATGATTGCCATTTGGGACGACCATGAGTTTGCCAATGATGCGTATATGACTGGCGCAGAAAACCACACAGAGGGCGCCGAGGGCACGTTCGCCGCCCGCAAAGCCGCTGCGCTGCAGGCCTACCATGAGTGGATGCCGATTCGCACCGGGGCTGACAAAGCGGTGATTTACAGAAGTTTTGACTTTGGCAATTTGCTCTCGCTGCATATGCTCGATACCCGTCTGATCGGGCGCGAAAAGCAACTCGACCAAACCGCAGTGCTTACCACGTTGGCGGGGCAACAAGCCTGGATGTCGCCAAGCCGTCAACTCATGGGAACGACGCAAACGCAATGGTTGCAAGGTGCAATGACCAATTCGACAGCCAAGTGGCAAGTGCTGGGTCAGCAAGTGGTGATGGCTGCAACCTGGCTGCCGGTCAGTGTGCAAACAAAATTTCAGGCCTATTTTGCGAGCCCCAATACCAGCACAGTAGGCTCCATTATTGCCGAGGTAGAGACTTACAAGGCCGCCCTAGGTAGTGCCAACCCAGCAACTTATTTGACTACTTCAAACCCCGTCGTTCCCTATAACTTTGATGCCTGGGACGGCTATCCTGCAGCACGCGAAACCGTGTTGCAAACCTTCGCAGGTGTCGCAGCAGGTCAGCCCAGCATCGGAAAGAAACTGGTGGTGTTGTCGGGCGATTCCCATAACGCCTGGCACACCAATTTGACGCTGGCTAATGGCACCAAAGTAGGCGAGGAATTCGCGACCTCATCGGTGACTTCACCCGGCTGGGAAAGCTATTTCCCCAGCATGATTTCCACCATCAAGAGCCTGTTTCAGGACACTACCTCCAAAAGCAATGTGCAGTGGATGGACGCCTCCCGACGCGGTTACTTGAAAATGACCTTTACTGCAGCGCAAGCGAAGGGAGAGTTCATTTTTGTGGACGCGGTAAACAGTGGCACCTACACATTGCAGACACCGGTTGCCGCGGAGACTCGCACCTACGCGGGATAGTCAAGTTAATTAGCACCCAGCGCTTGCGACACCGGGGCTCCACCCGGTGTTTCTTTTTTTAGCTTTGCCTCTATAAAGCTTGCGCCAAGCGCGCTACGCCGTCACGGATTTTGTCCTCGGCGGCGGTAGCAAAACTTAGGCGGAAGGTGGCCGGGTCGCCATTCGCGCAGTAAAACGGCATGCCCGGTACAAAGGCCACGCCGCGCTCTATGGCACGTTTGGCAAATGCGGCGGCATCGCTGCTCTTGCCGCCGGCGCCCGTCAAGCGTGCCCAGACAAACAAGCCGCCTTGGGGTTGCACAAATTCAATCGCGTCACCCAACTCCTGGCGCAGGGCATCGCCCATGGTCTGCGCTCTTTGCGAATAGACCTGACGCACGCGGTCTAGCGTGGCGGGCATGCGTCCCGATTGCAGATACTGCGCTGCAGTGGCCTGGGCGAAGGTGCTGGTATGCGCGTCGCTAAATTGTTTGCACATGGTGGCGCGCGCCAGCAGTTCGGCGGGGCCGACCATCCAGCCCACGCGCAAGCCAGGCGAGAGCACTTTGGAGAGTGACCCGCAATGCACCAGCAAATCGCGGCTGCCAGGAACCTGGCTACTGAGTGCCAGCAGGCTGGGCGGCGGGGCCTCGCCAAAATAGAGATCGCCATAGGGGTCGTCCTCCACGATCAGCGTCTGGTACTTCACCGCCATCTCCAGCACCGCTTTGCGCCGCGCCAAGCTCAGTAATGCGCCACTCGGGTTGCCAAAAGTGGGGATGATGTACACAAACTTGGGCCGGTGCTCGGAAATCAGGTGCTCCAGGGCATCGGTATCAACGCCCTGCCCGTCTATGGGCGCGCTGACCAGGTCCGCGCCATACAAACGAAAGCAATTGATCGTCGCTAAAAACGTGGGCCCTTCGACAATGACTTTGTCGCCAGGGTTGATCAAGACCTTACCGAGCAAATCCAAGGCCTGCTGGCTGCCGGTGGTGACGATGAGTTGCTCGGCGCGCAGATCGGCCACGCCTTTGTGCGCCATAAACGCAGCCAATTGTTCCCGCAAGGGCCCATAGCCCTCGGTCGCACCGTATTGCAAGGCTGCGCCCGGGTCCTGCTCCAGCGCAGCCAACGAAGCCTGGCGGATGCCGTCGACATCAAACAATGCGCTATCGGGAAATCCGCCGGCAAAGCTGATGATGCCGGGCTTGCCCAGGAGCTTGAACAGTTCGCGGATGGCCGAGGTCTCAACGTTATTGAGCCGGTCGGCAAAAGACAAGGCGGGGGCAGTGGACATTTGCGGTATCTTCAAGGCTGGTCAAAACCCTATTGTCGCCAAGTTGTATCGCTCGCCTGGTTTTGCCCGGCTCCGCCCTACCGCACAAACAACCTTAACCAATGAAGCCCAACGCCATCCACGAGTTTTTTAGTATCTTGCGCGCCGCCAACCCGCAGCCGCAAACCGAGTTGCATTACGCCAGCGTGTTCGAGCTGCTGGTGGCGGTCTTGTTATCGGCCCAGGCCACCGACGTCGGTGTGAACAAGGCCACAGCGCGCTTGTTTGTTGTCGCCAATACACCGCAAAAAATACTGGACTTGGGGCTGGAAGGTTTGGAGCAGCACATCAAAACCATAGGTCTGTACCGCAGCAAGGCGCGGCATCTGATGCAGACATGCAAAATATTGATCGACCAGCACGACGGCCAGGTGCCGCCCAGCCGTGAAGCGCTGGAAGCCCTGCCCGGCGTAGGCCGCAAAACTGCTAATGTGGTGTTGAACGTCGCCTTCGGCGAAGCCACCATGGCCGTGGACACGCACCTCTTTCGCCTAGGCAATCGCACCGGCCTGGCGCTGGGCAAAACGCCACTGGCTGTCGAGCAAAAACTGCTCAAGCGCATTCCACCGGAGTTTCTGGTCGATGCGCACCATTGGCTGATATTGCATGGCCGCTATGTCTGCCAGGCGCGCAAACCGCAGTGCGGGCAATGTGCGGTTTTTACGGTGTGTGGGTTTAAGGAGAAGGCGCGTTTTGTTATGAATAGTTGACCCACGGGTTTTCAGTCCAAAACCAAACCCACCCAAAATAGAAATCATATTTAGAATTTGTTAAAATTCCGCCCAAATTATTGCTTTCAGCAAAGCTGCGTGATCCGCAGCAAGCTTTCATCAGTTCAGGAACTTCGGTGCGCCTTGTGCCGATGTCATGGCGCCTCAATAAAAGCGATCGGAGGGAAAGATGCTTCTTCAAGCAGGTTTTAGAGCAACCATCGTATTTTTTCTTTTCAGCCTTTCAGCATGCTTGGCATGGGCCCAAGAAGGCCTGTATGAAAAAATGATGAGGCTGGCGCAAGAGAATAATCCAGAGGCGCAGTACCACGTCGGCATGTTTCTAAATAACGGCATCGATGTGACCAAGAATCCAAGGCAGGCTTTTGAATGGTTTCAGAAAAGTGCTCGTAACGGCGATATGCTGGCCGCCTATAAAGTGGGTTGCTATCTCGCAGGACAATTTGGAGATGTCGTCCCCCTCGATCCAGCATTGGCACTGGACTACAAATTAAAAGCCGCAAAGGCGGGCTATTCTCTGGCACAACACGATGTTGCATCGGCATATTGGAAGCGCAAGGACTACACGAACTTCGTTCATTGGACCCGAGCTGCCGCTGCGCAAGGTGAACCCAAGGCGCTGTATAACCTCGCAGTTAGTTACAAAGAAGGTGAGGGCATAGCAAAAGACGAAACACTTACCTACAGCTACTTCAAGTTGGCTAAGCTCTTGTCAGAAGGAAAGATATCACCCAACGCCCAAGTCTCGCTTGACGAAATGAAGGCGTCAATGTCCGCTAAGGAGTTCGAGGCTGCTGAACAGTTTGTCGCGCAGTGGAAATCCGAGCCCAGTGCCTTAACCTTGCAAGCCAAAGCTGGCTTGCAAAGAGCCAAAGGCCTGGTCCAGGCGATGTGAGGCACTTCTTTGGGCTGGAAACGGTGGAAGGTCACTCACCGGGCTACACCATTTGCTAGTACCCAGGGCCTCAGTATCCCTTTTCAATCGAGCACCGCGTCGAACGCGGCAAAGCCACTAACTGCCCGTCAACCGTGCGGACTTGGATACGATCATCAAACACCGACTCTAGTGCGCGGTGGCTTAGTGAATCCGTACACGCTCCTTGGTGTACCACGCGCCCTTGCTGCATAACCAGCAGTTCATCGGCCTGCAGCGCCATCGAAATTTCGTGCAACACGCTGACCACCGTGGCGCCTGCGTCCACCAGGGTTCTCATCAAATCCAACCAATCGGCCTGGTGCGGCGGATCCAGGTTGGCCAGCGGTTCGTCTAGCAACAGCACGGGGGCTTGCACCGCCAAGGCGCGCGCCAGCAACACGCGCTGGCGCTCACCGCCCGACAGCGTACCCACGTAGCGGTCGCGCCACTGCAAGGCGTGCATGCTCCGTAAGGCTTGCTCCGCATGCTGCTGGTCGGCTGCATTCAGGCCCGAAAACCAGCTTTGGTGCGGCAAACGGCCCAGTAGCGTAAGGTCCAAGGCACTGAGGTCATCGCCTACCGACTCGCCTTGCCCCATCCACGCCAGCTGCTGAGCGCGGCGGGCTGCGGGCATGGTCTGTAGGTCTTCACCCCCTAATTCAACCCGCCCTTGCACTGGCAATAAGCCGGCCATGGCGGCAAGCAAAGTCGATTTACCCGCGCCATTGGGCCCGACTATGCTGACCCAGCGGCCGCGCGTAATCGATGCATTCACATCGTGCAACACTGTGGTGCCCGACAGGACCACATGCAAGCCGGTGACTTGCAAAGCGGCAGCACTATGGGGCTTCACGAAACACCCCCACCCTGCTTATGCCTGCGCATCAGCCAGAGCAAGTAAGCGCCCCCGATCAAAGCCGTCAACACACCGACCGGCAACTCGCGCGGTGCAATGACTACTCTCGCTAGCAAATCTGCTGCAACTAACAACAGACCTCCCATGAGAGATGCCAATAAGACACCATGTCGCGAACCCCAGCGCACCATGCGTCGGGTAATGTGTGGCGCTGCGAGGCCTACGAAAGCGATCAGGCCGGTATGGGCAACTGCCGCGCCGGTGGCCAGTGCCAGGGTCATGATCAATAGCCAACGCATAGGCCGCACCGGCAAGCCAAGACTGGTGGCCGTTTGCTCGCCCAACGCCAAGCCATCGAGCCAGCGCCCCAAGACCATGGCCAGCGCCAGTCCGGGCACTAGCGCAGCCAGCATCAACGCGCAACTGTCCCAGCCCACAAAAGCGGTGCTTCCCAACATAAAGCCTTGCATGCTTTGCAACAAGTGCGGGTACATCTGCAAGACCAGCGAGGTGGCAGCTCCCAACACCACCGCGACCACCACCCCGGCCAGCAAGAGGCGCAAGGTCTGCGCCACACCACTGGCCAACGCAGCGGTCATGGCCACAGCCAGCATCGCCCCCGCAAATGCCGCCCCGGTAAGGCCCAGCCTGGCTAGCCAATGCATATCGATCAGCGAACCATCGAGCCCGACCAATGCCAAACAAACACCCAGCGATGCACCCGATGCACTGCCCAGCAAATAGGGGTCTGCCAAGGGATTGCGAAAAACCGCTTGCGAAAGCGCACCGGCCAAACCGAGCAGAGCACCGGCAAGCCAGGCGCCGATGCTGCGCGGCATGCGAATCTGCCAAACGATTTGGGCCATCATGCCGCTGTCCACCTCTGGTTGCGCCAGCCCTAACAATGCCCCCAGCCCATGCCAATCGTCCAGGCCATTGCTACCGGCCAACATGCCTGCCAACAACACGACAAGCGTGGCAGCGCACAGCAGCAGGCCTAGCACCAGGGGACGTTGGTAAACATAGTCCCTCATGGCGTCTGCCCTGTTGAATACAGACGCTGTAGGCAACGCGCCAGCAGCAGAGCACCCTGCCCCATGCGCGGGCCTGCGCGAACCAGAAGATCACCATCCGCTTGCGAAAAAGTACAGACCTTGTGGTCTTTCAATGCGCGCACCATGCCCCAACCCGGGCGCTGTGCCAGCGCACTAAAACTGCTATCGGCAACCACCACCACATCAGGCTGCGCGCGCACCACCAGCTCCGGATTGATCTTGGGGAAAGGGCCCAGCTCAGGCCCCACGATATTGACCAAACCCAGCTGGCTAATGGTTTGCCCGATGAAGGAGGACGCACCAGCGGCGTAGGGCCCTGTGCCCACTTCGAAATACATTTTTTTCCCACGCGCGCCTGCGGGCATCAAGGCTTGCGCCTGCGCAAATTCAAGGTCGATTTGACGGATGACTGGCTCAGGGTCCGCGACGTACAGCGCCTGCGCCAGCGTGCGAATGACGCGCACGGCGTCGGCCTGGTCCTTGGGTTCGAGTTGCAATACCGTCAAGCCCAAGGCCGCCAGTCGTTCTGTTCCAGGCGACGACGAAGCCGCCAGCACCAGATCGGGTTTGAGGGCGAATATGGCTTCGATCTGCGGATCCAGTCCGCCGCCTAACTGGGGTAGTTTGCGCACCGCTTGCGGGAAATTCGAATAACGGTCCACGCCAACCAAGTCCTGGCAGCGCCCCAAGGCGCACACGGTTTCCGTTAAAGAGGGCAAGAGGCTGACGATGCGTTTGGGCGCCTGCGCGATGCTGACCTGACGGCCTTTGTCGTCGCTAATGTTGACAGCGGCCCACGCGCAGCAATAGCCGCACCACAGCCCTAGCAGGAACAGCCATTTTTTCATGGCACGGCACCTGCGCCGATAGAGGCGCGCATCCAGCCGGCGCAAACCGCGTGCAAGGCGTCCAGCCCCTCCGCGAGCGCTGCCGGACCGGGCTGCAATATCAAAGGCGACTTAATTTCATGCAATTGCCCGCTGCGCACCGCGGCAATCGCATCCCACCCTGGCCGCTGCGCTACCAAATTGGGCCGGAATTTTTTGCCACACCAGGACCCAAAAATGATGTCGGGGTCGCGCCGCAACACTTCGCCACTGTCAGCGATGATGCGGTCTTTGCCCAAGCCCTGCTGCGCCAGTTCGGGGAAAACATCGTCGCCACCGGCGATCCCCACCAGCTCGGAGACCCAGCGGATCGCGCTGATGTGCGGCTCGTCCCACTCCTCGAAATAAACGCGCGGGCGACGCGCGCCAGCTACTTGCAGCACGCGCACCTGTTCGCTCACCTGTTCGATACGCGCTTGCATAGCCCCAATAAGTTGCCGGCCGTGCTCGGCCTGACCGACCATGGCCGCCACTTGGTACAACATCGCAAAAATCTCGGCCACGCTGCGCTGATTGAACACCGTGACCTGCACACCGTGGCGGATCAACTGCGCAGCGATATCGGCCTGCAAATCGGAAAAGCCAAAAACGCAATCAGGCTTTAAGGCCAATATCTTGTCAATTTTGGCGCTTAAAAAGGCACTGACCTTGGGCTTTTCCTGCCGCGCACGGGGCGGACGCACGGTATAGCCCGAGATACCCACAATGCGCGCCTCCTCACCGAGCAGGTACAACCACTCGGTGGTTTCCTCAGTGAGGCAGACGATGCGTTGCGGGTACAAGTTCATACGGTGGCATCAAAGCAAATAGTGACTCTGATGACTAGTTACCGGGCGTCCAGGTCACGCCAATGTAGACGGTTCGTGGCATTTGCCGGTAACCATAAACAGTTTCATACTGTCGGTCACCTAAATTATCGATGCGAGCCCTAACGCTTATTTCTGGTTGGATTTGATAACTTGTCGTTACATCAATCACCGCATAGGCTGGTAAAGCCTTATCCGTACCGCTAAATTGATCGAAGCGTTCCCCTTCACCTCGCACCGTAGCGCCCCATTTCCACTGCCCCGCTTGGTGCATTAACCCCAACTTAGCGCTAACGGCTGCTCGGCGCAACAAGCGTTTACCGGTCGCATCATCAACCGGGTCTTGCAGCGTCAGGCTGCTATTGATACGACTGTCTCCGAGTTGATCCAGCCAGCTCCACTCGACACCGCGATTGTGCGCGCGCTGCAAATTCACCCGGTCATAATTTTCGTCATTGGCAATCAGATCCGTGTATTCATTATTAAATAGGACCATACGAACCTCCCTGGCGCCGAGCCGGCACTGCAGTCCCAGTTCCTGGGATTGCGCTTTCTCAGGACGCAATTTTGCGTTTCCGCCCCAGGGGTAGTAAAGGTCATTGAAAGTCGGCGCGGTAAAGCCGGTGGAGATGGATCCGTTAACACGCCACGCCTGATTCAGGCGGTACGCATAACCAGCGAGCCAGGTATTTGCAGAACCGAAATCGCTGTAATTATCTTGTCGCGCCTGCAACTGCACCTGATGCTGAGAAAAATTCCCAAGGTAGCCGACGTAAACGGAATTTTGTTCACGCGTTGCACGGGTGTAATCGGTATCGCTTTTTATCGTTTGCTGGGCGGTTTCCAAGCCCGCACTGACCGTCTGGCCCGCAGAAAGTTGGTTCTGCACATCAAATTGAAATGATTTTTTGCGCGAGACGACAAAATAGGGATATGCAGTTACATCCGCCTTGAGATCATCACTTTGGTCGTTGAACGCAGCGTGCAATTGCACGGACTGACCCAAGCTAAAACGTCCAAAAAGTGATGTGCTCTGAAGGTGGAATGTAGCCTCATCAGCCTGGCTAACAGGGCCATATTCGCTGTCATAAGCCGTTTTGCCTGAAGCATCGCGAAGGTTGAGGCCAATAACGCCACCGCCTAGCTCATGGCTTAGACCTATTGAAACCGCTCGGCGTTGATAGGCATCACGGTCAGGATTGGTGTCCGTACGCTCAATCTGGTTGGTCGCATTGAATGAACCATCTTGTATATCGTCGACCGAATAAGATAAGCGCGTGTTTTCACCGAGTCTTAGTGCGCCGCCAATTTGCGCTTTGCGGTAGTCGTTTGAACCGACATCCAGTGACGCGGAAAACGAGGACGGCGAATTACCCTTTTTAGTAAATATTTGAATCACACCGCCTAAGGCTGCACTTCCGTAGACGCTACTCACGTTTCCCCGAACTATTTCAATTCGATCAATATCCGCTAAGGTAATGTGCTCTAGTGGCGTAGTGCCAAAATTGAGATTGCTCATTGCCATCCCATCCAGCAATATCAAGGTGTGGCGCGACTCTGCTCCCCGCAAAAACACATTGGAGATTGTGCCTCGCCCACCGTAGCGTGCCATCTCTATTCCCGGAACGTTCTCCAACAATGCCGGCAAATCTGATGCTTGCAAGGCGGCAATATCCGCCGCACTTATCACCGTAACTGAAGCAAGCGTATCCTCTAATGGGGTTGGAGTTCTGGATGCTGTGACCACAACCTGCGGAAGCGATGCAGACCTATCGAGAGCTTGGGCACTGGCGCCTACTGAGTAACCAAAGATTGCCAATGCCGCGAGCAGCGCAGCAGCGCGCACGGCACAAATACCATTTTTCATAAAGATTGAGACCA
>JBBAPY010000071.1:0-12180 GCA_040400635.1 Rhodoferax sp. | reverse complement strand
AGGCCGTGCTGACGGTGGGCTTGCCGAAGCACTCGCCCGAGCAGGGCCGCTCGGCCGCTCTGGGGCGGGTCGGGGCCAGGGGCGCGGGGACGACGTAATCGATAAAGGTGCAGGCCAGCGAGGCCTCGTAAATGTCGGTGAAGCGCTGGTTGCTATTTGTGAGGGTGCTGGCCGCCACGCGCCATCCTTGGCTACCTTGAAAAAATACGCTGCTGCGGTTGGCTGTGATTTGCAAATAAAGTTGGTGCCGCAAAAAGTAGGATGAAATCGAACATGGTTGGTGGCTTCGCGGTCTACATCACCTTATGCGGTTTCGGCCGTCCGTAAACTCGGGCCGGCCTAGGTACCTGCTATCTTTCGACCATGAAAGTCAGGGAAGTCTTTCGATTGCTTCAACGCGATGGTTGGAATTTGGTCGCGTCACTGTTCCCAGAAAACCCAGCGACTATTTGGCGCCGGGTACTTTGAACAGCATATTCAAACAGGCTGGACTCAAATGAGGTGCTATGCGCTACGCAATCGTTATCGAAAATGCAGAAGAAAATTACTCGGCGTATGCGCCTGATTTGCCCGGATGCGTGGCTACCGGGGCAAGCATTGCAGAAGTCGAGTTCGAAATGCGTGAGGCCATAGCCTTTCACCTCGAAGGCTTGCGCGCGGACGGCTTGCCAGTGCATTTAGGTGCAAGCCAAGTTGAGTACGTTGAAGTCACCTCATAAGGACGGCTGCGCCGCTCGTCTTGTCGGTGCCGTCTGAAGAGCGCAATATCGCGCCTTCTCACTTAAGTCAGCTTCAGCGGCAAGCTGCGCAGCCGCGTGCCGTTAAGGGCAAAAACTGCATTAGCCACGGCTGGCGCCAGCGGAGGCACACCGGGCTCGCCCACACCGGCGGGCGTGCGCTCGCTGGGCACGATGTAGGTGTGCACCTGCGGCGCATGCGCCATGCCCACCACGTAGTGTTGGTGAAAATTGCGCTGCTGCACTTCGCCTTGCACGATGTCCACCGCGCCCCATAGCGCTGCGGACAGGGCAAACACCACCGAGCCTTCCATTTGCTGGGCCACGATGGCCGGGTTCACCACGGTGCCGCAGTCGATTGCGCAAAACACGTCGTGCACGCGCAAGGTGCCGCCTTCCAGCGATACCCGCGCCACCTGCGCCACGATGGAGCCAAAGCTCTCGTGCAGCGCGATGCCTTGCGCCTGCCCCTCGGGCAGCGTTTTGCCCCACTGGGCTTTTTCGGCAGCCAGGTTCAGCACCGCCAAATGGCGTGGCGCGTCTTGCAGCCATTGCTGCCGAAAAGCCAGCGGGTTGGTGCCTGCCTTGGCGGCCAGTTCGTCGATAAAGCTTTCCGAGAAAAACGCGTTGTGCGAATGGCCCACCGAGCGCCAAAAGCCTACCGGTATGCCCACCTTGGTGGCCACATGTGCCATTTTTTGGTGGGCAAAGCCGTAGGGCAGGTCAAACAAGCCTTCGGAATCGGTTTTGTCGGGCGCGTCGAATGGGCCGGCAAACGCAGGTAGCGCCCGCTCCATCCAGCGCGGGCTGATGGAGTCGCCGGCGGATTTGATTTGCAGGCTTTGCACTTGGCCCAGCCCGTCGTGGCTGGCTTGCAGCTGGGCCACATGCATGGGCCGGAAAAAGTCGTGCGTGCTGTCCTCTTCACGTGACCAGCTGAGCTGCACCGGCTGGCCGGGCAGGGCCATCGCCACTTGCGCGGCCAGCACCACATAGTCCACCTCCAAGCGCCGACCAAAGCCGCCGCCCAGCAAGGTGATGTGTATCTCTACTTGCGCCAAGGGCAAACCCGCTGCCTTGGCAGCGGCTTCGCGCGCGGCCTCGGGCACTTGGGTGGGCGCCCAAAGGCTGAGCTTGCCGTCTTGCAGCCAGGCGGTGCAGTTCATCGGCTCCATCGTCATGTGGCCCAAATAGGGCGCGCTGTACGTGGCGCTGAGCGTGTCGCCGCTTGCGGGCGGCGTGCCACGCTCGTGGAAGGTGTAACCCTCTTCCTTGGCCAGTTGGGCTTGCAATTGCTCTGCAGCCTGCTTGGTGTCGAGCGCGCCTTGAGGGCGCTGCGCCCATTGCACTTGCAGCGCCTCTGCCCCTTGGCGGGCGTGCCAGGTGGTTTTGCCCACCACGGCCAGGCCTGCGCTGGCGCCGTGGCTGGGCTTGAGCGGGATGACTTTCAGCACGCCGGGCAGAGCCAGCGCCGCAGCGCTGTTCACCGACTGCGCGCTGCCCCCGATCATCGGGCACAGGCGCACGGCAGCAAACACCATATTGGGCAAGCGCACATCCAGGCCAAAGGTGGCGCTGCCGCTGCTCTTGGCCCACAAGTCTGTGCGCGGCGCGGGGCTGCCAATTAGCTTCCAGTCCTTGCGCGCCATGGGGCTTACCGCGCCGGGGTTCAGCTTGGCCGCTGCTGGGGCAAATTGACCGAAGTGGCCTTCCTTGCCCGAGGCATGGCTAATTTTTCCTTGCTTAAACACTAGCTCGCCCACTGGTACTTGCCACTGCGCGGCAGCCGCTTGCGCCAAGGCGGCGCGTGCGCTGGCGGCGGCCAGGCGCACCGGCTCCCAGGCGTCGGCCACGCTGGACGAGCCGCCGGTCATGATCAAGCCCAACTCACGCCCGACTTTGGCGGTTAGCCACTGCGCGGTTTTGACCGTCGCGCTGCGTTTGCCCTCTTCGGTTTGCTGCGGGTGGAATGGCAAAAAGGCCAACACGGCGGCCACGTTGCCGTACATGGCATCGGGCCCGGCTTGTTCCACGCGGATTTGGGCGAGCGGCATGTCCAGCTCTTCGGCGGCCAGCATGGCCAGTGCGGTGTGCACGCCCTGGCCCATTTCGCTGCGCGGCATCGCCAGCGCCACCGAGCCGTCCTCGCCAATCTTGATCCAGCCGTTCAGCCCCACGCTGCCTTGCGTGGGCAACATGCTGTCTGCGCTGCCCAGGCGGCTACGCGGCGGCGCCACACCCCAGCCCACCAGCAGTGCGCCGCTTGCGCCCAGGGCGCTCAGCAAAATCGTCCGCCGCTTCATGCTGCGCTCCCGTTGGCTTGTGGGGCTGCGCCACTACTTGCGCTTTTTGTCGCGCTAATGCTCGGACTAGGCATCGGGCTATTGGCAGCGCGGTGAATCGCGGCGCGCACCCGTTGGTAGGTGCCGCAGCGGCAGATGTTGCTCATGGCTGCGTCGATGTCGGTATCGGTGGGGTGGGGCGTACGCGCAAGCAGCGCGGCGGCAGCCATAAGCATGCCGCTTTGGCAATAGCCGCATTGGGGCACTTGCTCGTCAATCCAGGCCTGCTGTAGCGCATGGGGCTTTTCGGCACTGCCCAGCGATTCGATGGTGCGTATGTATTTGCCCTGCACCGTAGACACCGGCGTCACGCAGGAGCGGACAGCATTGCCGTCCACATGCACCGTGCACGCGCCGCAGGCGGCGATGCCGCAGCCAAATTTGGTCCCCGTCAGGTTCAGTTGGTCGCGCAGCACCCACAAAAGAGGCGTGGCAGGGTCGGCGTCGGCGTGGGTGCGCTGACCGTTGATTTGGAGTTCCATACAAAGTCTTCCCGCTGGGGATAGTTGTTTTAAGCGGCGGTATGGTAACGGGAGGGGAAAGGCCTTTCGTTGCCCCAGGCAGAGAACCTGTCGCAAAGGTGCGGCGCTTAGACTAAAAAATAAAGCTATATCAATAACTATTTTTAATTTCGCATTTATAGTAAACACAAGAAAACTGCTCGCAACCCGATCAAACAGTCGAGCAGGCCGCACCTTAGGAGGCACTGAGCTATGTTCCCACTCGAAGCCAAAGAAATCATTGAGGCTCTTGCAAATGGAATCAATCCAGAAACTGGCGAGATTCTCCCGGCGCAAAGCAATTTCAACAACCCGCAGGTAATTCGTGCTCTTTTTGCAGCCATAAAGGCGCTCGAAAGCGCTGTAAAGCTTGCAGAGCGAAACGATTCGCTGCCTAGCAACGCAGGACGCTCTTGGTCGGAGATAGAAGACAAAGAGCTTATTGCTAGCTTTGACGCAGGAGCGCCAGTCAAAAAAATCGCCACTAAGCACGGTCGAACTTTTGGGGCTATTGCCTCTCGTCTCGTTCGTCTCGGAAGAATCAAAGACCGCGCCGAGGCACGTCTCGGTGTCCAACCCACCAATGCACCGGACCTGTCGCGGCAAGACGTGCCAGTACGATGAATTGAGACCTCGAATTTCATTTTGCAGCACTTTATTTTGTAGGTACAATTAAACATGCTCTCATGGGACGAACCAAAGCGCAAACTGAACATCAAGAATCACGGGCTTGACTTCGTTGGATGCGATGCAATCTGGGACCACTTCACAGTGACCCGCGAGGACAAGCGGCAAGGCTATGGCGAAGTGCGCCTGGTCTGTTTCGGTCTTCTGGGGGGCGATGTGCTTGTGATGGTTTACACCGAGCGCCCGACAGGGCCTCACGTAATATCGCTGCGAAAGGCAGAAAAACATGAAACTCGCTACTACCGCCAAGTTGCCAAAGAAAACCTCGGCTAAGGTCAACGACCCAGACAACCCAGCGTGGACAGAGGACATGCTGGGTGCGCCAGTCCTGAAGCGTGGACGTGGGCCGCAAGCCACCCCTACGAAGGTGCTCACATCGGTCCGATTGGATGCGGACATCCTGGAGTTCTTCAAGTCTAAAGGGGCTGGCTATCAATCGCGTATCAATGCTGCACTTCGTATGGAGGTGGAGCGAAATTTGACGGCTCGTCCAAGCCCGACAACGCGTAAGCGCATAGCGGCTTGACTTTGCCCTTAGGCATTAGGCGAACTCTGCACTCAACCAAGCTTGCAACAGCGTTCGTCTCCAGCCGTTTAGCTCAAGCGGCAGATTCCAAAGAATCCTTCGCAGATACATCAGTTTTAGACCGCCTGAGGCCCCATCGCATCTCACATTGCCCGGATCTGACCTCGTGCCAACACTGCCTCTTGCGTGTGCCCCAAGCTAGCTAAACCCTGCAATACATCCCCAATCAACAAAACACAAGGGCTGGCCATCCGCTGTTCAGTCAGCGTTTGGTGCAAGCAATCCAAGGTGCATAAAGCCTGCCGCTGCGAGGGCAGCGTGGCGTCTTGCACGATGGCGACTGGCGTATCAGTGGGCAGGCCGTGCAGCAGTTCGTCTTGAATGCGCTGCGCGGCGGCCACGCCCATGTAGACCACCAGGGTGAGCTTGGCCTGGCGGGAGGCGTGGGCCAGCGCGCGCCAGTCGGTGCCGGGGTCGCCGGGTTTGGCGTGGCCGGTCACCATCAGCACGCCGTGGGCATGGTCGCGGTGGGTTAGGGCGGTGTTCAGCGAGGCCAGCGCGCCCAAGGCGGCGGTGATGCCGTTGACCACGTGCACCTGGATGCCGGCTTGTTGCAAGACCTCGATCTCTTCGCCGCTGCGCCCAAATACCAAGGGGTCGCCGCCTTTGAGGCGCACCACGTTTTCACCCTTGAGGGCTTCGCTGACCATCAACTTTTCAATAAAGGCCTGCGGCGTGGATGCGCAGCCGCCGCGCTTGCCGACATAGACGATGCGGGCCTTGGGGCTGGCGTGGGCCAGCACGGCTTCGTTCACCAGGTCGTCCACCAAAATGACGGTGGCGGCGGCAATGGTTTTCACGGCTTTGAGCGTCAGCAAATCCGGGTCGCCCGGCCCGGCGCCCACCAGACTGACCTGGCCGGGGGCATTAGCCGGCGTCATTGCGGGCGCAATACCTGGCGCAATATTTGGCGCTTGGGGTGGCTTGTCGATCATGCAGCACTTTCCATGCGGGAAATAAGTCGGGAAATTTCAATCACTTGTTGCGTTATCGGCGCGGGCACGGGTTGTGCGCCGTCCATCACCGCGCTGATGTAGGCGGCGGTGCTCGGCGCGTCAATGCCAGCGGGCAGCGCGGGCAGGCTGCCCAAACTGCCACTTTGCGCTTCCTGAGAAAACACGTTTTCACCCGCGATAAAGCCTTGCATTTTTGGCAGGCGGCGCGCATCGGCCACGGCTTCGCCCTCGGTGCCGCGCAAGAGCAGGGCGTTGGCCTGCACCAGTTGCAAGGTGGCGGCCATGGACTGCGCGTATTCCGGGTGGGTATAGCTGGTCACCAGCAGGCTGGGGCCGGCGCACGGGTTCATCAGCTTGACCAGGCTGTGGGCCGAATTGCGCAAGTTAACGACTCGGCGCACTTCCAGCAGCCTTTGCAGGCCGGTGCTTAAAGCGGCGGTGGCAAAGAAGGCCACTTCGCCAGCGGCCAGGGGCGCAAAGCTGCCGCGCGCATGGATGCCCAGTTGGGCCAGCACTTCGGCGGTAAACACCCGGCTGTTTTCGGTCTGCGTGCCGTGGATCATGACGGGGTGGCCTTCGCGCGCCAGCAGCAAGGCCAGCAAGGGCGTGAGCACCGGAATTTTGCGGGCCCCGTTGTAGCTGGGGATGACGACGACGGGTTTGTCGCCCTTGGGCACGGTGTGCAGGCGCGGCGCCGTGGCGTCCAGAAAACCGGCCATTTCTTCGGGTGTTTCGCCCTTGACGCGCATGGCCAGGCAAAAGGCACCCACTTCCAGGTCGCTCACCGTGCCATCGAGCAACTGGCCCCACAAATCGGTGGCTTGGGCGCGGCTCAGTCCCCGCGCGCCATCTTTGCCGCGACCAATTTCCCGCAAGTACATGCCAATAGCCATGGGGTGATTGTCCGTCAGGGCTGCAAAGCGGCGGCTATGAGCTTATGCAGTGGCCCTTGCGGGGCAAAAGTCAGACCGGTGCTTTCCAGTAGCGGTACGTCCAAGCGGTTTTAAAACCGAAGCGGCGGTACAAGGCCATGGCCGGGGCATTGTCGGCTTCTACCTGCAAAAACGCGCGGCTAATGCCGCGTTGGCGGGCCAAGCCGACAAAGGCTGTTAGCAGGGACGCGCCCAGACCTTGGCCCAGGCGTGGGCTGGTGACATGGCGGCATTGTGGCGCAGGGCTGGCCTACACTGTTGCCCGCTATGCCTAACGCTACTTCCGTAACTTCAACTACCGCCCCGCAAGGCGCGGACACACGGCCCCTGCTGGTGCTGGGCTTTGAGTCTTCCTGCGACGAAACCGGCGTGGCCTTGGTAGAGATGCAGGGGCAAGCCGTGCCGCGATTGCTATCCCATGCTTTGTACAGCCAGGTGGAGATGCACCAAGCCTTTGGCGGCGTGGTGCCCGAGTTGGCCAGCCGCGACCATATCCGGCGCGTGCTGCCCTTAACTACCGAGGTCATGGCCAGCGCCGGACGCAGCTTGAGCGAAGTGGATGTGATCGCCTACACGCGCGGCCCCGGCTTGGCGGGCGCCTTGCTGGTGGGCGCGGGGCTGGCCTGTGCATTGGCGGCGGCCTTAGACAAACCCGTACTCGGCGTGCACCATTTGGAAGGGCATTTGCTCTCACCATTTTTGAGCGCCGACCCACCGCAGTTTCCCTTTGTAGCGCTGCTGGTATCGGGCGGACACACGCAACTGATGCGCGTCGATGGCGTGGGCCTCTACGAGATGCTGGGCGAAACGATTGATGACGCGGCGGGCGAGGCTTTTGACAAGTCGGCCAAGCTGATGGGCCTGGGCTACCCCGGTGGTCCGGCCTTGGCGGCTTTGGCTGCCCTGGGCGACCCCAAGGCCTACGCCTTACCGCGACCTTTGTTGCACAGCGGCGATTTGGATTTTTCGTTTGCCGGGTTGAAGACGGCGGTGCTGGTGCAGTCGCAAAAAATGGTGGCCGCCTATGGCGCGCCGATTGCGCCATCTGAGTACACCTTAGCCTCGGGCGCTACGCCGGGTTTTGGCGCTTTGCCTGTCCAAAAGCGGGCCGATCTGGCCGCCTCCACCCAAGCGGCGATTGCCGATATGCTGGTCAAAAAATCGATGACTGCGCTCAAAACGACCGGCCTGCAGCGCCTGGTCGTGGCAGGGGGCGTGGGTGCGAACCGCTGTTTGCGCGAGCATTTGAATGCCCAATGCGCAGCCCGTGGCGTGCGGGTGCATTACCCTGAGCTGCACTTATGCACCGACAACGGCGCCATGATCGCCCTAGCTGCCGCGATGCGATTGCAAAGCGGCATGCAAGAAGCCAAGCGCGACTACGGTTTTCACGTGCAGCCGCGCTGGCCTTTGCAGTCGCTGCTATCGGCCTGAACTTGCGCAAAAGGCCGATGAATTGACGCAGAGCGTAGCCCTGCGTCAATGCGCTTAGTCAATACTCAGCTCAGTGGCTTTTTTCACCGGCAATTTTTTGCTCAGACTTAAGTGCAACACGCCGTGCTCTACGCGCGCTTGGCTCGATGCGCCGTCGATTTCCTGCGCAAACTCATACACCGCGCGGTAGCTGCGCGGGGCGCCTTCCAGCGTTTCCACGCGCAGCACCGTGTCCTCGATCTGAATGCGCAAGTGCTCTTTGCTAACGCCGGGCAGGTCCAGGCTAAAGCTATAGGCTTTGTCGTCCTCTTGCAGCGGGCTGGCGGCCAGCTTGGGCGCTTGCGAAGTGGCGCCGCCACTGAGCTCGCGCACCAGGCGGCCTACTTGGGCGTAGGCTTTGCTGCGCGTCAGCGCATCGGCGGCGGAAAGGGAATGAATAGCCCAAGGGGAAGTAGTGGCTGTCAAAAACATGGGGTAGCTCCGTTTAGACTTCGCGGCCCTCGAACTGAGGTCCGCATGCCTTCGAGGTGCGCGCGTTTGATCTGATTTCAAGGTGTTTTTCCCCATGTTTATTCTTCGCATCAAGGCCTTGAAAAGACCTTGGATGGCGCTATGTGTGAGCGCTTTTTTCATTTTCTCGCTCGTACCTTTGCCGGCGCAAGCGCAAACGCCGCAAGCGTCGGTCAAGCTGGCCTTGATCGAGGGCTTGAGCGGGCCCAATGCCAGTGGTGGCGAAGCGGTGTACCGCAATCTTGTCTGGGCCATAGAGCGCGTCAATGCGCGCGGCGGCGTGCCCTGGGGCAAAGCTTCGACGCGGCTGGTGCTGGAGCGCTTTGACAGCCAGGGGCAGACACAAGAGGCACTGTCGGCCTTGCGTCTGGCCATAGACGGCGGGGCGCGGATTATTTTGCAAGGCAATTCTTCGGCGGTGGCGGCGGCCTTGATTGACGCTGTCAACAAGCACAACGCCCGCGACCCGGCCCGCCGCGTGCTGTTTCTGAACTACGCCGCTGTGGACCCGACGCTCACAAATGAAAAATGCAGTTTTTGGCATTTCCGATTCGATGCCCATGCGGACATGCGCATGGCGGCGCTGATGGAGCTGCTGCGCGAGGATGTAGCGCTCAAGTCGGTCTACCTGTTGGGTCAGGATTACAGCTTTGGGCAAAGCGTGTTGCGCGAGGCACGGCGCCAACTGGCCGCGCAAAGGCCCGATGTGCGTATCGCTGGGGACGAGTTGCATCCGCTGTTGCGCATCAAAGATTTTGCGCCCTATATGGCCAAAATCAAGGCCAGCGGCGCGCAGGCCGTAGTAACCGGTAATTTCGGGCCCGACTTGACGCTCCTGGTCAAGGCCGCCCGCGAATCGGGTTTTGAGGGGACTTTCTACACTTTTTACGGCAATGCGCTTGGCGCCCCGGCTGCCATGGGCGAGGCCGGTGTGGGCAAGGTGATTGCCGTGGCCGATTGGTTGCCCAATGTGCAGTCGGCGCCAGCAGAGAGCTTTTACCGCGCTTTTCGGGCGCGCTTTCCCAAGCCCGACGACGACTATGTGCACATGCGCATGCAGTTGATGGTCGAGGCGCTCGCCCAGGCCATTGGGGAGGTCGGCAAGCGGGCGAATCCCGATTTGGCGGCGCCAGAAGCAGCGGACATTGCCCGCGCCCTGGAGGGGGTCAGCGTCAGCCTGGCCGGCCAAAACGGCAGCATGCGCGCCAGTGACCACCAGTTCCAGCAGCCGCTGGTCGTGGGCATCATGGAGCGACAAGGCGCCCCGGGCGTAAAGTTTGATGTGGAAGGCTCGGGTTACGGCTTTAAAGTGGTCAAAACCCTCAGCCTCGCCCAGGCCCGGATGCCAGAAAGCTGTTCGATGCAGCGGCCCGCGCCCTAAAGGCTTCGGTGTCCGCGCCTTCACGGGCCCGGTCGGCGTGGGTGCTGCTCCCCGAGCCGTCCGGCAGAGTGGGAGGGGCATTGCCAGGAATGGTTACAATCAGCAGGCTTTGCAGTTCGCGAAGCGCACGTTTGCAGCAGTTCCAGCCGCAATCGCAAGTCCCAATTGATATTTACGGAAACACACCATGATCGCATCTGAAATCAAAGCGGCTGTCGTTAAAGACAACGCCCGCCAAGCCGGTGATACCGGTAGTCCCGAAGTCCAAGTCGCGCTGCTGACGGCCCGGATCAACGAACTGACCCCCCACTTCAAGACCCACGCCAAAGACCACCACGGTCGCCGCGGTCTGTTGCGCATGGTCAGCCGCCGCCGCAAATTGCTTGATTACCTCAAGTTCAAAGACGCTGACCGTTACACCGCACTGATCGCCAAATTGGGTCTGCGTAAGTAATCCGGGAATATGAACGCGAAGCGCCTGAGTTAGGACACTAGCTCAGGCGTTTTTTACTTCGGAGACAAGGAAAGCGGCACGAAGCTGTGTCATTCCAGAGCAATTTGGCCCCAAGGGGCTCTGGAATGCCATCGTGGGCTGTGACTTTGAATCCGGGCTTTGGTGAGGTGGCCTGCACCTCCCACCTGTTGAGAAAGTAATGGAGATACCCCATGACCATGTTTAAAAAAGTTAGTAAAACCTTCCAGTGGGGCCAGCACACGGTCACCATGGAAACCGGCGAAATCGCACGCCAGTCCACTGGCGCAGTGCTGCTGGATATGGACGGCACCGTAGTGCTTGCCACCGTCGTAGCGCGTACCGAAGGCAAAGCCGGTCAGGATTTCTTTCCCCTGACAGTGGATTACCTGGAAAAAAGCTATGCCGCAGGCAAGATTCCCGGCAGCTTTTTCAAGCGCGAAGGCCGCCCCAGCGAGTTTGAAACCCTGACTAGCCGCCTGATCGACCGCCCGATCCGCCCCTTGTTCCCCGAAGGCTTCTTTAATGAAGTCCATGTGGTGGTGCATACCGTGTCGCTCAATCCCGAAGTGGATGCCGATATCGCCGCCATGATCGCTGTGAGCGCCGCCCTGTCGGTGAGCGGCGTGCCTTTTAGCGGCCCCATCGGTGCGGCCCGCGTCGGTTATGTCAACGGCCAATACATTCTCAACCCCGGCCAGACCGCACGCAAAGATTCGGTGATGGACCTGGTGGTCGCCGGTACCGAAGCGGCTGTGTTGATGGTCGAGTCCGAAGCGCAGCAACTGTCCGAAGACATCATGCTGGGCGCTGTGGTTTTCGGCCATGAGCAAGGCAATATCGCCATCAACGCGATCCACGAATTGGTGCGCGATGCCGGTAAACCGGTGTGGGACTGGAAAGCGCCGGCGAAAGACGAAGCGCTGATCGCCAAGATCGACGGCCTTGCGAAAGACAAACTGGTAGCGGCCTATCAAATTCGCAATAAGCAAGCCCGCACCCAAGCCTGCCGCGTTGCCTATGCGGACGTGATGTCTGCACTCAAAGCCGAAGGCGCTGCGTTTGACAGCGTAGGCGTGGAAGGTCTGCTGTTTGAAATCGAAGCGAAGATTGTGCGCAGCCAAATTTTGGCCGGTGAGCCTCGCATTGATGGCCGCGATACCCGCACCGTGCGCGCTATTGAAATCCGCAACGGCGTACTGCCCCGCACCCATGGCTCGGCCTTGTTCACGCGCGGTGAAACCCAGGCCCTGGTGGTCACCACCTTGGGTACCGAGCGCGATGCCCAGCGCATTGACGCGCTCAGTGGCGACTATGAAGACCGCTTCATGCTGCACTACAACATGCCTCCCTTTGCCACCGGCGAAACCGGCCGCGTGGGCACGCCCAAGCGCCGCGAAATCGGCCATGGTCGCCTAGCCAAGCGCGCCTTGGCAGCCTGCTTGCCCAGCAAGGAAGACTTCCCCTACACCATGCGTGTGGTGTCTGAGATTACGGAGTCCAACGGTTCCTCGTCCATGGCTTCGGTCTGCGGCGGTTGCCTATCCTTGATGGACGCTGGCGTTCCTATGAAAGCGCACGTGGCCGGTATCGCTATGGGCCTGATCAAGGAAGACAACCGCTTTGCGGTGCTGACCGACATC
>JBBAPY010000070.1:0-12232 GCA_040400635.1 Rhodoferax sp. | reverse complement strand
AGAGAGCGCAGGCGCGCTGCCGACTTGGCTGGCGCCGGTGCAGTTGGCGGTGCTCAATATCACTGACGCCCAGGCCGAATATGCCAAAAAAGTCGCCAAAACGCTGGAAAATCAAGGGCTTAGGGTGGATTTAGACCTTAGAAACGAGAAAATCACGTATAAAATACGCGAGCATTCGATGCAAAAGCTGCCTTTCCTGCTCGTCATAGGCGATAAAGAAATGGCTGCCGGTGCCGTTGCAGTGCGCGCCCGGGGTGGAAAAGACCTCGGTGCCATGCCCCTTGAAGCGTTCAGTGCGCTCATTGCGAGGGACATAGCTGATAAATCCCTTGTCTAAGGTTTTTCCAAAGATGAAGAAGATGCGTCGCGTACCGCGCGGATAGTGCCCCTGTGGGTTTGTTTTGTGAAGGATTGAGCCATCGCTACTGAATTTCGTGACCGCCGCCAGCGCGAAGAACGTAAACACCGCCTGAACCGGGAAATCATGGCCCCGGAAGTCCGCCTGACCGGCGTCGACAACGAACCTCTCGGTGTTGTCAACATCAACGAGGCCTTGCGCCTTGCAGGTGAGTTGGACGTAGACCTGGTTGAGATTTCCGCCACCGCCGTGCCTCCGGTATGCCGCTTGATGGATTACGGAAAGTTCAAGTACCAGGAGCAGAAAAAGGCGGCGGAAGCCAAGTCCAAACAAAAGGTGATTGAAGTCAAGGAAGTCAAGTTCCGACCCGGAACCGATGACGGTGACTACAACATCAAGGTGCGCAACATCAAGCGCTTCCTGGAAGATGGCGACAAGTGCAAGATCACTTTGCGTTTTCGGGGTCGCGAGATCACCCACCAGGAAATTGGATTGGCTTTGTTGCAGCGTATGCGCGAAGAGTTGGCCGATCTGATCGTGGTGGAGCAGTTTCCCAAGCTCGAAGGTCGGCAGATGGTCATGATGATTGCGCCGGGTAAGAAAAAGCCCGGGGGCGCGGCCAAGCCAGTGCAGGAGATGGCAGCGTAGTTTTTTGCGATTGCTTTAGGGCAGTCGCCGGGCAAAGCAATTTGCCCAAGTTTGCTCAGGGGGAGACCCCTGGCATACGGTGAGCCGGATTGCCATAGGTAGCGATACCTTGCAGGCCGGTTCCCTACAAGTGGCTCGGGGCCAACAAGGACGGAAAAGTTTTCCGTACGCCTCACGAGCACAATTGAAGAAGGAGCATGCAAATGCCCAAAATGAAGACCAAGAGCGCGGCGAAGAAACGCTTCCGCGTCCGTCCAGGTGGAACCGTTAAACGCGGCCAAGCCTTCAAACGTCACATCCTGACCAAGAAGACCACCAAAAATAAACGCCACCTGCGCGGTTCGACAGCTGTCCATGAGACCAATATGGGTCATATGGCGCAGATGCTCCCCGGCCGTGGTATTTAATTAACGACGAACAAGGAGTAATACCATGCCTCGCGTCAAACGTGGTGTAACGGCTCGCGCCCGCCACAAAAAAGTTCTCGCCCTTGCCAAAGGTTTCCGCGGTCGCCGCGGTAATGTCTTTCGCGTCGCTAAAGAAGCGGTGATGAAGGCCGGGCAATATGCCTACCGTGACCGCCGTACCAAAAAGCGTGTATTCCGCCAGTTGTGGATTGCCCGTATCAATGCGGCAGCGCGCCAGTGCGGCATGACCTACAGCCAATTTGCCAATGGTCTGAAAAAAGCGCAGATCGAGATCGACCGCAAAGTGCTGTCGGACATCGCAGTGCACGACATGGCAGCTTTTGCCAATATCGTGGAGCAGGTCAAGGCCAAGCTCGCCGCTGCTTAAGGGTTAACGCGGCGCGCCGCCCCATGCGGGCAGCCGCCGATACCGCCCGCAAAACCGGGCTAGCGCTTAAACCAAGCACTAGCCCGTTTTTCATTGAACAACCGCCACCATTGCCATGAACGAAATCGAAAGCATTGTTGCCGCCGCCCGCACCGCGTTTGCAGCCGCTTCGGCGAGCGCAGACCTGGAAAATGCCAAAGCCCAATTTTTGGGTAAATCGGGCCGCATTACCGAGCTAATGAAGGGCATGGCGGCGCTTAGCGTCGAAGAGAAAAA
Source organism: Rhodoferax sp. (assembly GCA_040400635.1). GTDB lineage: Bacteria > Pseudomonadota > Gammaproteobacteria > Burkholderiales > Burkholderiaceae_C > Allorhodoferax. The sequence goes on along the minus strand of JBBAPY010000070.1, from coordinate 10,155 downwards.
AACGCTGGGGGCGTCGATTAATGTTGCTAAGCAGGATATTGAAGCGGCGCTGCAAGACCGTCGCCAGGCGCTGGCCGACGTCCAGTTGCAAAAACAGTTGCAAGCCCAGGCCTTGGACGTCAGCTTGCCAGGGCGTGTGCGCGGGCAGGGCAGCCTGCATCCGGTGTCGCTGGCGCAGGAGCGTATCGAGCACATCTTTGCTTCTATGGGTTTTGATGTGGCCGACGGCCCCGAAATCGAGAGCGACTGGTTCAGCTTCACTTCCCTGAACAATCCGCCCAACCATCCTGCGCGCTCTATGCAGGATACGTTTTATATCGATACCAAAGGTGCTGACGGCGTTTATTACAACCTGCGTCCACATACCAGCCCGATGCAAATCCGCTATGCGCAAGCGCATGTGCGCAAGCACGGCGGCGATTTCGACGTGGCTGCCGGGCGCCTGTTTTCCGGTGACATGCCCGAGATTCGCGTCATCGCGCCGGGCCGCACCTTCCGCGTGGACAGCGATGCCACGCATTCACCCATGTTCCACCAGGTTGAAGGCCTGTGGGTGGGCGAAAACATCAGCTTCAAAGATTTGAAGTCTGCTTATTTGAGCTTTATCACCAGCTTTTTTGAGACCGATGCACTGCAGCTGCGTTTTCGGCCCAGCTACTTTCCCTTCACCGAGCCCAGTGCCGAGATTGACATTATGTTTGAATCCGGCCCCTTGCAAGGCAAGTGGCTAGAGGTATCCGGTTCGGGCCAGGTGCACCCGCAGGTGATACGCAATATGGGACTGGACCCGGAGCGCTACATCGGCTTTGCCTTCGGCTCGGGCATCGACCGCTTGGCGATGCTGCGCTACGGCGTGAATGATTTGCGCATATTCTTTGAGGGCGATGTGCGCTTTTTGTCCCAATTTGCCTGAGCCGCTTGGGCTCGTGCGATGGCTCTGACGTACTTAGTTCACTGAACTCCTATGCAATTTCCTGAATCCTGGTTGCGCAGTTTTTGCAATCCACCCCTGTCCACCCAAGCCTTGGCGCATACCCTGACCATGGCCGGTCTGGAGGTCGAAGAACTGCGGCCGGTCGCGCCGCCTTTCAGCCAGATCGTGGTCGGGGAAATCGTAGAAGCGGTGCAGCACCCCAACGCGGATCGCTTACGCGTTTGCCAGGTCAACGTAGGCACTGGCACTTTGCTCAATATCGTCTGCGGTGCGCCCAATGCGCGTGTCGGTATCAAAGTGCCGTGCGCGCTGGTCGGCGCCCAATTGCCGCCGGGTGAAGATGGCAAACCTTTTTTGATCAAGCTGGGCAAACTGCGCGGTGTGGAAAGTCAGGGCATGTTGTGCTCGGCCAAAGAATTGCAATTGGACGATGACCACAGCGGTTTATTGGAATTGAATCCGGATGCGGTACTGGGCCAGGACATCCGCCAGTGCCTCAATTTGGACGACACCTTGTTCACCCTCAAGCTCACGCCCAACCTGGCGCATTGCTTGAGCGTATACGGCGTAGCGCGTGAAGTCGCGGCGCTGACGGGCGCGCCTTTGTTGCCTTTGGATGTGGCGCCTGTCGTCGCCACCCATGCGCAAGTGCTTCCCGTCAAAGTGCTAGCCCCCGATTTGTGCGGCCGCTTTTCCGGCCGCGTGGTGCGCAAGCTCAACACCCAAGCCAAAACCCCGGCCTGGATGGTCGAGCGCCTGGCCCGCTGCGGCCAGCGCAGCGTAAGCGCTTTGGTCGACATCTCCAACTACGTGATGTTCGAATCCGGCCAGCCCACGCACATCTTTGACCTGGACAAAATCGCCGGTGGATTAACGGTGCGTTGGGGGCAGGCCGGCGAAAAGCTAGCATTGCTCAATGGCAACACCGCCGAAGTGGACGCTGCCGTGGGCGTGATTGCGGACGACGCGCAACTAGAGTCCCTCGCTGGCATCATGGGCGGCGCTGCCAGTGCCGTATCCGATACCACCGAAAGCGTCTATGTGGAAGCGGCTTTCTGGTGGCCGCAATCCATAGCCGGGCGCTCGCGCCGCTTTAATTTTTCTACCGACGCAGGCCACCGCTTTGAACGTGGCGTGGACCCGGCGCTGACGGTGCAGCACATCGAGCGCATCACGCAGCTGATATTGGAGATTTGTGGCACGCCCGAAACGTGCTGTGGCCCGGTGGACGACCAGATAGTCGCCCTGCCAGAGCCTAAAACCGTGGATTTGCGTGTGGCGCGCGCGGCCAAAGTCATTGGCATGCCCTTGACCCAGGCCGATTGCGCAGCGGCTTTGCACCGATTGGGCCTGGTCTTTACCGAAACTCCAGGCGTACTGTGCGTGAGCGCGCCTTCTTTCCGTTTCGACATCCACATCGAAGAAGACCTGATCGAAGAAGTGGTGCGCATGATCGGCTTTGATCAGTTGCCCAACACGCCGCCGCGCGCGCCGGTATTTGCCAAGGTCGGATCGGAAGCCCGGCGCAACCCTTTTGCCGTGCGCCGCCAATTGGCTGCCTTGGCCTACCAGGAAACGATTAATTTCAGCTTTGTCGATGCGCGCTGGGAGCATGAGTTGGCCGGTAATGCCGACCCGGTGCGCTTGCTCAATCCGATTGCCAGCCAGATGAATGTGATGCGTTCGTCCTTGATCGGCTCCTTGGTGCAGGTGCTCAAATTCAACCAGGACCGCAAGGCCTCGCGGGTGCGGGTGTTTGAAATAGGGCGGGTGTTTTTCCGCGATCCTTCTGTTAACGATGGCGATTCGACGGTGGCCGGTTTTCACCAGCCTATGCGTGTGGCAGCCCTGGCTTGGGGTGGAGTCGATGCCTTGCAATGGGGCCGCAAAGACAGCGCAGTGGATTTCTTTGACGCCAAAGGCGATGTAGAGGCCATGTTTGCGCCAAGCACACCCCAATTTAGCGCGGCAGCGCACCCGGCCATGCATCCCGGGCGCTGTGCGCAAGTGATGCTCGGTGGCAAAGTAGTTGGCCATGTAGGCGAGCTGCACCCGCGCTGGGTGCAGGCCTATGGCTTGAGCCAAGCACCCCAGGTATTTGAGTTGGAGTTGGCGGCCTTGCTGCAAAAAGCGATGCCGGTGTTTGAACCGGTGGCGCGCTTCCCTTCGGTGCAGCGCGACCTGGCCATCATGGTCGCCGATAGCGTGCACCACGAGGCCATCATGGCCGCGATCTATGCAGCGCCCACCCAGGGCCTGCTACAAGACGCGCGTGTGTTTGATATCTACCGCCCGCCCGCCGATACAGCCGGGCAGGGCGCGGCCGAACACAGTGTGGCCCTGCGCCTGACGCTGGGCAGCACCCAAGCGACCTTGACGGAAGCGGAAATTGAAACTACTGTTACGGCCGTGGTGGCCCAGTTGGTCTCCCGCTTGGACGCCCGCCAGCGTGCTTAAGACCGCTTTTTATTTTTCAGACCTGAACGCGCCAGACCCGGATACCTCCTATGCAAATTTCTTTTGATAGCCTGGAAACAGCGGCAGTGACCAAAGCGCATCTGGCCGACATGTTGTTTGACCAATTGGGCTTGAATAAGCGCGAGTCCAAGGACATGGTGGACGCGTTTTTCGACTTGGTTTCGGCGCAACTGGTGGACGGCACAGATGTCAAAATTTCAGGCTTTGGCAACTTTCAGATCCGGACCAAAGCGCCCCGCCCGGGCCGCAACCCGCGTACGGGCGAAGCCATCGCCATCGAGGCGCGCCGCGTGGTGACCTTCCACGCCAGCCACAAGCTCAAGGACCAGATCCAGGCCGAACTGCAGAAAAGCTAAGCGAAGGGCGCCGCTTCGGATACTGCGCCAGCCGCACCCCTGCATTTCCCCGATTGCCTTGCGGTCCAACTTAGAGTAATCTCTTCACTTTTCCCAATAGCGCATTGATTTTCATGGAAAACACACTTCCATCCATTCCCGCAAAGCGGTACTTCACCATTGGTGAGGTGGGGGATTTGTGCGGCGTCAAACCCCATGTGCTGCGCTACTGGGAGCAGGAATTTACGCAGTTGCGGCCCATGAAGCGTCGTGGCAACCGGCGCTATTACCAGCACCATGAGGTGCTGATGATCCGCAAAATCCGCGACTTGTTGTACGAGCAGGGTTTCACCATCAGCGGTGCGCGCAACAAGATGCAGGAAATCCAAGAGTCTGAGCGTGAGAAAAAACGCCAGATCGATGGACGGTTGGACGGGTCCGCGGCAGGCTTGGATGAGGGCGGTTTGGATGATGCGCCGGCTTTCGCGCAAGCGCCTAGTGTGGCGCATGCGCATTGGCAGCAAGTGCGCTCGGAACTGCTGGAAATTCGTGAATTACTCGCTGCAGCCTAAGGGCTTGCAACACTTGCGCGGGATATAATCAAAAGCTAATTCGGTGTGTGGCGCAGCCTGGTAGCGCACTTGCATGGGGTGCAAGGGGTCGAAGGTTCGAATCCTTTCACACCGACCAAATGAATCAAGGACTTAGTGTCGAAAGGCGCTGAGTCCTTTCTTCTTTGTGGCTCCAGAAACGTCCCTTGTCTACACCGTTGTCCCCCAAGGAAAAGCGGTGATATGCCTTGGCAACAAGCGCAGCAAGTGGCAACGACACATGGCCGCGCTGCTGGCCAAAGCCACGCGACAGCCTTGTTGTGACTTGCAATTACGCTGCTGGACGCTGCACAGTGGCTGTCGCAGTCAACCTTCCTCGAAGTAGTCAGAGTCGATCTTCTTAACCACATAAGTCGACGCAGCTGAAACGCCGACGTCAAAGTCAATCATCAGCGTCGAGAGCGTCTTTCCGTCAATCAGTACGACCTTGGTATCAATTCGGGAAGCGTAGTCAATGGCTTCGGATGTGTAGGCGGAAGTAGTGATGAAAACGCCCTTCTTTGCCCGTTGGCCTTGCAGTGCCCCAACAAACTTTTGAATTTCCGGTCGTCCGACTGAGCCTTGCCAGCGCTTCGCCTGCAAATAGATTGCATCCAATCCGAGGCGGTCCTCCTTGATGATTCCGTCGATACCACCGTCGCCCGACTGCCCTATGCGCTCTCCAGCATCGCGTCTTGAACCACCATATCCCATCTTGACAAGCAGATCGACAACCAACTGTTCAAAGAAAGCTGGGGAGCAACTTAATACAACTGAGAGCAGTTCCTGCGCGAGCTGCCCCCGCAAACCTTGGTATGCAAGTTCAATTGCCTCCTCAGGGGTTGCCGCCGCCACCGCCACCGCATTAATTTCAGCGGACTTGGCATCTGCGTTGGAATCCACACCCGATTTCGACGCATCCCGGAATTCAACAAACTCTGGAAACTGCTCCAAGAACTTGCTATCTATCCGTGCGGGCTTGCTGTCAAGCACTGTCTGGCCCTTTACTGGTGATCCTAAAGATGCCGCGTCGGGGAGCCTCGACCAGTCCAGCCTTCTTGAGATAAGTCCTTGCCCAGCCAACCCGGTTCCTGAAAATACCTTGCTGCCCACTGGGTAACAGTTCAGCACGGTCAGCGTCAGACAGCGTGAAGAATGTCGCCAGGTGATCCTCGGCGTCACGAAGGGAATGCTCTTTACGGTCGCCCAGCAGAGTCAGAAAGGGAAGCATGCATGATTGATAGTCGGGTATTGCCATGCCGAGAGAATAACCGCATGAATCAATGGGCACCGGCCCGCGTGATGAAGCCTCGACAGGCTCAAGGCTGGCCGCCGGTGGCCCTTGTGGGCTGTGAAACGCACGAGCGGGCGCCAAAAGGCCTGATCAACGAAGCTGAGCGCGGTCACGTAGGCGGCGACTTGAACATCAAACATTCGTTCTTGTCGATGCGTGCCTGGTGCATGCTTGGTCGGATCCCCCATTGGCCGAGAATCAAAGTCAAAGGCAACCTATCCCCATCCTTTAAATACACACCTATACGGGACCCATGCCACCCAGTACCCACTTCACCGCTCTAGTCCAGCATCGCAGCGACGCGGGCCCGCACTTCTTCCACCAAATCGTCCGGCGCTTGCTCAATGAGGGTCAAACCGCGTTGCGAGGGATCAATCATCCTAAATTGGTGAACCAAGACCACGCCTTGGGTTTGGGTGCCGGTGCCCATCAAACTGACCGACAGGCCCGCGTTGCGTGCACCCATGCCGCCTTGAGTAATGGGGCAAACGCCAATCATGCCCAGCCGGTTCAGGTCGGCGTGCGTCACCACTATGCTGGGCCGACGGCCCTGTTGCTCCCGGCCCAAAGTGGGGTCGAAAGTGGCGACCACGATGTCGCCGCGTTGCCAAACTTTGCGGCTCAAAGAGGAACTTCCTGGCCGACGGCGGGCATATGTTCCCAATCTTGGTCGATCACCAATGGCTCGTCGCCCTGCATGGCCAGCAGCTCATGCAAGCTGTACTTGCGCCGATGGACTGGCGAAATGATCAAGCGCCCGGCGTCGGCCTCAAAAGAAACTTTGTCGCCCGCCTGTAGGCCAGTGGTCTTGGCCAAGGACTGTGGAATGGTCACCGCGATGGAACCCCCAGCGGCGCGCAGTGTGGATGTGTGCATGGTTTGCCCTGTAAATTTCTGGCCAAGTCAAAAATGTAGCACTAAGTTTAACTGGTGATTGCGGTCGCCATGCCACAGCGGGCTATTTGCGCGCTAGGATGCCGCCTCGCGCTAGAGTCCAACGAGCTTAAGGCCATTGGCTTGCATGCTTGGTCGGGCCTCTTATTTTGATATCTGCGCTGCAGGCGCTACAAGGAAATTCACGCTATGACTTCGACGATGCTGCGCGACGACAAGCAAGGCCTGGCCGTTCTCACGATCAACCGCCCGGACAAGCTCAACAGCTTGAATGTGGAAGTATTTGAAGCCCTGGACGCCCATCTGGCCGATCTGGAGCAGCAGACTGACACGGTAGGCCTGGTGCTTTTGCGCGGCTCGGGAAGCTGTTTTTCTGCCGGGCACGACCTGGGCGATTTGGCCAAGGGCGAGCAGTTGCCGCGCGCGCATTTTCAGTCGCAGGTGATAGAGCGCCTGGCGAACTTGCCCCAGCCGGTGATTTGCGCGGTGCACGGCCATTGCTATACCGGCGGTTTGGAGCTTGCCTTGGCGGGCGATGTGATTTTGGCCAGTGCCAATGCCAAGTTTGCCGACACCCATGCCAAGTGGGCTTTGACGCCTTTGTGGGGCATGAGTCAGCGCCTGCCGCGGCGCGTCGGCCAGAGCCAGGCCATGGAAATGATGCTGAGCTGCCGCACCGTTAGCGCGCAGGAGGCGCTTACCTTGGGCTTGGTCAACCGCTGCTTCGCCGACGAGGATTTTTTTGGCGCGGTAGATGCTTATGCGCAGCAAGTGCTGGCCAATAGCTGGTTCAGCCATCGGGCTAACAAAAAATTGCTTTTGCAAACCGACGGCCTGCCTCTAGGTGCCGGCCTGGCGCATGAGGTGTATCGCCACGAAGGGGTTGGCCCGGATGTGCATGCGCGCGTCGCCAGCTTCTTGCAGAAAAAATCCAACAAATCTTAAGAGCTAGGCAAGCACTTATCCGGAAGTGAAGTCACCGGGCCGCAGACGCGCCAAGCGCCAGCGCATATACCAAGTGGTCCATGGCCAGTTGGTGCTGTTATTGCCGTTGCGGTCGATAAAGTAGCTGCTGCACCCACTGTTCCACACGGTTTTCTTGAGTGCAATTTGCACCGCCTGGTTGTAGCGCTGGTGTGCGCTTGGGGAGACCGCGATGCTCGCATGCTCCTTAGTGCCGGTGCCACGGATGGCCGCCAGGATGAATGTCACCTGCGCCTCGATCATCACGAAGGCCGATGAAAACGCATATAAATTAGGGCCGCACATCATGAACAAATTGGGGCAGTCCTCCAGCATGGTGCCCAGATAGGCACTGGCGGAGCCTTTCCAATGGGTGGAGAGCGCCTGGCCCGATTGTCCAAAAATAGCCTGCGCTACCGGCGGCTCTGCGACTTCGAAGCCAGTGCCCCAAATGATGACATCGGCCTCGCACCGTTCGCCATTAGCGGACACCAGGCTGTTACCTTCGATGCGCGCTATGCCGGAAAAAACCTGCACCTGGGGCTGCGCCAGGGTTTTATACCAGGTGTTGGATTGCAAAATGCGTTTGCAACCCAGCGAGAAATTGGGCGTCACCTTCTGTCGCAGGGCCGGGTCTTTGATGCCACGTGCAATGTTTTTCAAACCTGCTACTTGTAGGCGGGCAATGGCGCGGGGGAATTTCAGGCTGAAATTAAGCAGTTCAAACTGCAGGTACAAGGCGCGCCGCAGCAGGCTTTGCAGCCAGGGAAAGCGCGCGAACCGGGCTTGCCATTTTTCGGAAATATGGAAATCCATTTTGGCCAGTACCCAGGGCGCGGTGCGCTGAAACAGCGTCAGCTGCGCCGCCTTGGGCGCAATAGCAGGCACGAACTGAATCGCGGACGCGCCAGAGCCCACCACGGCCACGCGCTTACCCGCCAAATCCAGGTCATGTCGCCAACGCGCCGAGTGAAAGTGCGTCCCGGCAAAGCCGTCCAGGCCGGCAATATCGGGCGTCACCGGCACATGCATGGGCCCGCAGGCCATCACCACAAAATGTGCGCGCAGCAGTCCCAGCGAGGTGTCTAAATGCCAAAGCTTTTCGGCTGCATTCCAACGGGCTTTGTGCATTTCGCAGTTCAAGCGCAAGTGGGGCAACAGGCCGAATGTGGCAACGGTGCTGCCGCAGTAGCTTTTGATTTCTTCCTGCCTCGCAAACATGCGGCTCCAACGCGGATTGGGGGCAAATGAGTAAGAGTAAAAGCTAGAGGGAATATCGCAGGCGCAGTCCGGGTAGGTGTTATCGCGCCACACGCCGCCTGGCTCGGACGCCTTTTCCAGCATCAAAAAATCGATGCCGGCTTTGCGTAAGGCAATCGCCGCGCCCGCGCCAGCAAAGCCAGCGCCCACCACAATCACGGTATGGGTGTTCGCATCAGCTGAATGGGGTGTGGGGGACATGGCAGGATGGAGGGCGATTGGCTTGCGCTTGGCGCCCATAGTTGGCTTGATAAAGCAGGATTATCTCCCTGGCAGTGCGGGCCGCTTGTCGCCCGCGTGGCCACCAACTCGCGGCAAAACGCAATGCAAGCGCTGCACGCATGACTTATAGAATGCGCCGATGAGCAATTCTGGCACCGCAACCCCGCATCGCATTGTTATCGTTGGTGGCGGGGCTGCCGGCCTGGAACTGGCTACGAGTCTGGGCGACACCTTGGCGCGCAAAGGCCTTGCCGATGTGACGCTGATTGAAAAAGCCCGTACCCATATCTGGAAGCCCAAGCTGCATGAAATTGCCGCCGGTAGTATGGACGTGGGGCGCCACGAGCTGAACTACCTGGCCCAGGCCCATTGGCATCATTTCAAATACCGCCTGGGCGAGATGAACGGTTTGGATCGAGCGCAGCGTTTGGTGCATGTGGCCCCGTTTATTGATGAAGATGGGGTCTTGGTTACCCACCAGCACAGCATTGCCTATGACACGCTGGTGATTGCGGTCGGCAGTCGCAGCAATGATTTCGGTACACCCGGCGTGGAAGAGCATGCGCTTAAGTTGGAAACCTTGGCCGACGCCGAGCGCTTTCACCGCCGCATGCTAGATGCCTGTATCCGCGCCCACGCCCAAAGCGACGCGCTGCGTCCTTCCCAATTGCAACTGGCAGTGATCGGTGCCGGTGCAACGGGTGTGGAACTGGTGGCCCAATTGCACCGCACTACGCGCGAAGTGGTCGCCTTTGGCCTGGATACCATCAACCCTGAGCGCGACATCAAACTGCATTTGATTGAAGCGGCTGACCGCGTGCTACCGGCTTTGTCGCCGCGGATTTCGCTGGGCGCGCATGAGTTGCTCGAAGGTTTGGGGATTGCCGTGCATATCAATGCACGCGTCTCCGGCGTGGGCGCTGACCATGTCGAACTGTCCGATGGCACCCGTATTCCGGCCGAACTGGTCGTGTGGGCGGCGGGTATCAAAGCCCCGGAGTTTTTGAAAAATATCGATGGGCTGGAAACCAACCGCATTCACCAATTGGTGGTGCAACAAACATTGCAAACCACGCTGGACGAGCACATATTTGCCATGGGCGATTGCGCCGCCTGCCCCTGGCCGGAGAAAAATGCCATGGTCCCGCCGCGCGCGCAGGCGGCTCACCAGCAGGCAAGCCATTT
>JBBAPY010000069.1:0-12498 GCA_040400635.1 Rhodoferax sp. | reverse complement strand
CAGGTGGGGGAGTTTGAGGTGGCCAAAGGTGGGGGAGTTTGGGTGGCCATCAGGGCACTCCTGTTTACTGTTCAAGCGATCGGTGTCGAAACTGTACTTCTATTGCTCACACTGCAAGCGCGCTCAGCATCAATTACGGTAAACGAGTGGTTTACATTCAGTGTCATCGCGGGCAGGGCGGTTGCCACAAGAGCAGCCAGCTCCATTGCCCTCCTGCTCTTCTTGCTACCCAGGCCGGACCACCCTATGGTGTTCAGGCAGTTGGGGTTGTTCGGGCTGCTCTATTTTCAGCACGCTGTTCGAGCAACGTGTAGAAAGGGAGTACGGCCTTGAACGTCAGCAGCACAGTGCATGTTCGGTCACGTTCAACGTCACAGCGATTGCTGCCTAACCCATCGCTCAAGCGGAGCACCGTCGGCAGGGCGCCGGGCCCGGTCTGGCGGTACGCGGTACATTGTCGCCAGCCCGGGCCCGGCACCCTGCCGCCGTTGCCCGCTTAGCTCAAACGTTAGGGCGCATCGCTAAGCACCGCGATCTCACTTTTTGGAGCATGTCAAAAATGGACAAGGCTTTTGTCGAACATTTCGCTGCAGACTGGATCGAATCGTGGAACGCTCACGACCTCGACAGAATTCTTTCGCACTATTCAGATCAACTTGCAATGTCGTCGCCGGTAATTATTCAAGTCGCAGACGAACCGTCTGGCACGCTACAAGGAAAAGTCGCAGTTCGTGCCTATTGGAAAAAAGCGTTAGAACTCATACCCGACCTTCACTTCGAACTTATTCAGGTTCTTGCTGGCGTCAACAGCATCACCGTTTACTACAAGGGCGCTCGTGGTCGGCTAGCTGCGGAGGTGTTTCACTTTGGTCCAGACCGGAAAGTGACAAAAGCATTTGCGCACTATGCCCTCTGACTACCTATGCCCTAACGCTTCGCTCGAGGGGACCGCCGGCAAGCATGGCTTGCCGGTACCTCGTCGGCTTCGCCGCAGCGCGGCCCCTCCGGCACAACCTTAGGCCTCACACAAAAACAATTTCGCGTCTCCACATGCGCATTGAAATCGACGATCTTTCCCGCCCCCAGGTCCATGCCCTACTTCAGGAACACCTGACAAACATGTACGACTTGTCGCCACCTGAGCAGGTGTTCGCATTGGATGTCAACAAACTGAAAGCGCCTGACATCACCTTTTGGAGCGTTTGGGAAGAAGACAATCTCATTGGCTGTGGCGCGCTGAAGGAACTTTCAGTATCCCAAGGTGAAATCAAGTCCATGCGAACCCCAGCGGCCACTCGTAACCGAGGTGCAGGTCGCGCTGTGCTTGAACACATCATCGCGGTAGCCAAGCAGCGTGGGTATACGAGGCTTAACCTAGAAACAGGTACGCACGCGGCTTTTGAACCTGCCCACAATCTGTATCGAAGTAAAGGCTTTACGCTGTCCGGTCCGTTTGGAAGCTACCGCCCAGACCCTCACAGTGTTTTTATGGAACTTCGGCTCGGCGGCAGTGAAGCCTAAGCTCTCGCTTAGGCGGAGCGCCATCGGCAGGCCCCAGGCCCGGACCGTAGGTACACCATACATTTTCACCGGCCCGGGCCTGGCGTCCTGCCGCTGCTGCCCGCCTAGCTCGGACGTTATGCGGTTTCGGCCGTCCGTAAACTCGGGTAAGCCTAGGTACCTGCTATCCTTCGATCATGAAAGTCAGCGAAGTACTCCGATTGCTTCAACGCGATGGTTGGAATTTGGTCGCGACAAGAGGGAGTCATCGGCAATTCAAGCACGCGAGCAGGCCTGGTCGCGTCACTGTTCCCGGAAAACCCAGCGACGATTTGGCGCCGGGTACTTTGAACAGCATATTTAAACAGGCTGGACTGAAGTGAGGTGCTATGCGCTATGCAATCGTTATTGAAAAAGCAGAAGGAAATTACTCGGCGTATGCGCCTGATTTGCCCGGGTGCGTGGCTACCGGGGCAACCATTGCAGAAGTCGAGTTCGAAATGCGTGAGGCCATAGCCTTTCACCTTGAAGGCTTGCGCGCGGACGGCTTGCCAGTGCCTATAGGTGCAAGCCAAGTTGAGTACGTTGAAGTCACCGCATAACGGGCCATTCCATCGGACGGCTGCGCCGCTCGTTGAATTTTGACGTTAGGCTCCACCAAACGCCCATGCCCAATCTCGTGGTCATATTCGGTCCACCGGCCGCTGGCAAGGCAGCCGTCGGGCACGAACTCGCTGCCCTAACCGGCTACAGGTTCTTCCACAACCATCTGACAGCCGACCCAGCTGCAGCGCTATTTGGCTGGGGAGGCGAGCGATTTGCAAGAACAGTCGACGCCATTCGCGATGTCCTGTTTCGTGAAGCGGCCTCAGACTCATCAATTTCAGGAGTGATCTTCACCTTTGTCTGGGGAATCAACCTGCCCGATGACACAGCATTGATGAAGAAACTCAGCGCTTTGTTCACTGATGGAGGCGGTCAAGTGTTCTTCGTAGAACTGTTGGCCAGCCTTGAAACGAGAATCGCACGGGAGGGAACCGAGTTTCGGATCAGACTCAAGCCTGCGCAGCGTGACGTAGAGGCAGCCCGAGCCAGACAAGTCGAGTTTGATGGCAAGTACGTGTTCAACACAGATGGCTGGCTACCCCTGGACTACCCGCACCTCGTCATAGACACAGAGGCCTTGAGTCCAGTGAATGCGGCCCAGAAAATCAAGGTCGCTCTCACGGCCGCGCCGAGTGGAGCCTAAGCCCTTACTCGAGCGTTCCTCCGGCGTCAATTTGCACTTTCTGGCATCTCTGTGTAGACTTCCACACAAGGAGTACTACACATGGCTACTAATCTCGCTCTAGATCCGGAATTGCTTGACCGGGTAGTTGCCGTCAGTGGAGAGACCACGAAGAAGGCGGCCGTAACGCTCGCGCTCAAGGAGTTCGTTGCGCGCCGGGAGCAAAGGCGCGTCTCAGAGCTTTTTGGCAAGCTTGACTGGGACGCAAGCTATGACTACAAGTCGGAGCGCTCACGATCGTGACCTTACTTGTCGACACCAGTGTTTGGTCTCTTGCGCTCAGGCGCGACGGATCAGTTGGGTCCAGAGAGGTTATCGCGCTGCGCGAGGCGCTGGACGGCGCTGACTCGGTCGTGACGACTGGCCTAGTCTTGCAGGAGCTTCTGCAAGGTTTCAGTGGTCCCAAGGCGAAAGAGGCAATCATCCAACGCTTTGGCACTTTGCCACTGATTCAGCCCGACAGGCAGGATCACATAGGTGCTGCCGAAGTCAGAAACGTCTGTCGCAGAAACGGGGTGCAAGTCGGTACCATTGATGCAGTACTCATACAGCTTTGCGGTCGCTATAAGCTCACCCTGTTGTCCGTGGACAAGGACTTCGCCAACGCCGCTCCGCACGTTCCCTTCAAACTTTGGGGCAACGGGTGAGGTCGCCGCCTACCCCTGCGTTCCAATTGACTTTGCTCAAAGAGGCCCGCGCGATGGCGCTACCGTACGTCGAGATCACAACAGACCCTGACAACCTGCCTTCGCAGAAGGTCATCTTGGCCGCAGGCGGGAAACTTCATGAGCGGTTCAATAAGCCGCCCCAATTTGGCGGCCATCCATGCCTTCGCTTTCGTATTGCTCTGACGTAGCGATGCCTAAGCCCGGTCAAGCGGACAGTCCCAAGGCTGCTCTTGACGTCTGAATATTGGTAGCTACAATAAACTGTGCGCTTCCTATTTGACCCTGACAAGGACAGGCTGAACTTGGTCAATCACGACCTACGGCTTTCCTTTGCTGAAAAGCTGATCTGGGATGAAGCGTACGTTTGGGTTGATCCACGTTATTCATACGACGAGTTGCGAATGATTGGGCTAGTTCCCGAGGGCAACACGCTGTACTACGTGGCGTTTGTAGATCGTGGTGATGTGCGCAGAATCATCAGTCTGCGTCTTGCCGAGCGACGAGAGGTGAAAAAATATGTCGAACACATCCAGTAAGCGCGTCATTTTGATGCCGTCGGTCAAGGACAACGCGAGAATTGTCGCCGCGGCCAAGGCCGATCCAGATGCCAAACCCATGACGAAGGCGCAGCTCGATGCACTTATGCCGCTCAGCGTTGCGCGAGGCAGGCCAAAGTCCGAGAATAAAAAACTACTGCTGTCAGTACGCTATAGCGTAGAGGTCGTTGAGTATTTTCGCTCGACGGGTGACGGCTGGCAGGCGCGCATGGACAGTGTGCTACGTCAATATGTGAGCGAGCGTGTACCCCAAAGCAATGCGTCATAACGGGTTGACGTCGCCCTGGATTTCCACCAACACCGCGCACCCCGCTTAAGGGCGCAGCACAAAAAAAAGGGAAGATCGATTTAAACCGCCCCTAGATGCGGCACCAGTCCCGCCGTCGGCTGGCCGTTTTTTAGGGCTGCGGTAAAGGCCAGCATGCGGTCTATGGGCAAGCAAGCGCGCAGGCCCAGCGCGGCGTCCACATGCACTTCGCCCGCGCCGCTCTCCAAAACGCGGGCTACGTCGGCCAGGCCGTTCATAGCCATCCAGGGGCAATGGGCGCAGCTTTTGCACGTGGCGCTATTGCCCGCAGTGGGCGCCTCGAAAAAAGTCTTGCCGGGATTGAGCGTGCGCAGCTTGTGCAGCATGCCTTTGTCGGTGGCTACGATAAAGGTGTCGGTATCCATGGTCTGCGCGGCTTTAAGGATGGCCGAGGTGGAGCCCACCGCATGCGCCAGCGCCACCACGTCCGCCGGGGACTCGGGGTGGACCAACACACCGGCCTGGGGGTGCTCGGCCATGAGGGCTTGCAATTCAAAGGCCTTGAACTCGTCATGCACGATGCACGAGCCTTGCCACAAGACCATATCCGCGCCGGTTTCCCGTTGGATGTAGCCGCCTAAATGCTTGTCGGGCGCCCAAAGTATTTTTTGCCCGGCGTCTTTGAGCGCACGCACAATGTCCAGCGCGCAGCTAGAGGTCACCACCCAGTCGGCCCGGGCTTTGACTGCCGCGCTGGTATTGGCATAGACCACGACCGTGCGGTCCGGGTGGGCATCGCAAAAGGCGCTGAATTCTTCAATCGGGCAGCCCAGGTCCAAGGAGCAAGTGGCGTCCAAGTCCGGCATGAGCACGCGCTTGTGAGGACTTAGGATTTTGGAGGTTTCGCCCATAAAGCGCACACCCGAAACCACCAGGGTTTGCGCGCTGTGGTCGCGGCCAAAGCGCGCCATGTCCAGCGAGTCGCTGACCAGGCCACCGGTGGCTTCGGCCAAGTCTTGCAAGTCCGGGTGCACATAGTAGTGCGACACCATGACCGCGTTTTTTTCTTTGAGTAAGCGGGTGATTTTTTCTTTTAAAGCGACGCGCTCGGTCGGGCCGGGCTCCACCGGTACGCGTGCCCAGGCGTGGCGGGTGCTGCAAGCGGGCTGCTCGTATTCGACGTCTATACGCTGCAGCGGCGATTCAAGGGTTTGCATTACACATCCTCCATGCGCATAGAAAAATCTACCGCGCGTATGTCTTTGGTCAGGGTGCCTATGGAAATGCGGTCTACACCGGTAGCGGCAATGGCTTGCACCGTGTCCATATTCACGCCGCCAGACACTTCCAAAATCGCGCGCCCGGCGTTGATAGCCACCGCTTCGCGCAATTGTGCATGCGACATATTGTCCAACAGCACCATGCGCGCGCCGGCCTGCAAGGCTTCGTGCAGTTGCGGCAAAGTCTCCACCTCGATTTCAATGAAAGCCGCTTGCGCCGCAGCAGCTTGCGCGCGCTGCAGGGCAGCACTGACCCCGCCGGCAGCGGCAATATGGTTTTCTTTGATCAGCACTGCGTCGTACAAGCCAATGCGGTGGTTGGTGCCGCCGCCACAGCGCACCGCGTATTTTTGCGCCAGGCGAAGGCCCGGCAAGGTTTTGCGCGTGTCCACAATCTGCGCCCGGTTGCCCGGCACGGCGTTTACGGCGGCCACAAACTGCGCGGTGTGCGTGGCCACAGCACTGAGCAGTTGTAAGAAATTGAGCATAGTGCGCTCGGCCGTGAGCAGGGCTTGCGCAGGGCCTTCCACCGTCAAGACCACTTCATTGGCCTGGCCCCGGGCGCCTTCGGGCACCTGCCAGTGCATCTGCGCTTGTGGCGCCAAGGCATACAGGGCGGCCTGCGCCCAGGGCTGGCCGCACAGAACAGCGCTTTCACGCAATAGCACGCGGGCGCGAACGCGGCGCTGCGGATCGACCAATGCGGCGGTCAAATCGCCGCTGCCCACATCCTCGGCCAGGGCGCGGGCGGCGTCTAGCTGCGCTAGGCGGGCAATGGCGTCTATAGAGAAGTCAAACTGCGTCATAGGGCGCGTAGCATAGCGGCAATACGGCTAGGGCCTGGGGCTTTAGGCCTACACTGCGCCCTGCCCCTAAAATCGGTCGCCACAAGGATTTGCCATGTCACTATTTCGCCGCCCCGATTACCACTCTGAAGCCAGCTTATTTATTGACCAGTTCAAAGCCAGCCGGCCGGCACTGGAAGCGCAGCAAAGGGCGGGGCGCGCACTGCTCTGGGACCTGAGCCTGGACCGCAGCGCGCAAGCGGGCTACCGCGAGGCCAAAGTGGCGCAAAAGCCTTACGTTTATCAAACCAAGTCGGACCAGTAAGCCCGTCTTTATCCAGTCTGACCCAGCCAGCACCATACCGGGTGATAGTCCCGACATCCCGCGATGAACAGCAGCGCTAATTCCCTGCCCACGCAAGCCTCCGCATCGGTGGACGGCTCGCCCGCGTTGGTGGACCATGTGGCCGTGGCCCGCCTATACGGCGAGCCCCTGTTCGCCATGCCGCTGGATTTGTACATCCCGCCGGACGCACTGGAGGTGTTCCTGGAAGCCTTTGAAGGCCCACTGGACTTTTTGCTCTACCTGATCCGTAAGCAAAATTTCAATATTCTGGACATTCCCATGCTCAGCGTGACGCGGCAGTACCTGGTGTATGTGGACCAGATTCGCAAGCGCAACCTGGAGCTGGCCGCCGAATACCTGCTGATGGCCGCTATGCTGATCGAGATCAAGTCGCGCATGCTTTTGCCGCCCAAGAAAAGCGCCGAGGGCGAAGAGCCCGAAGACCCGCGTGCCGAGCTGGTGCGCCGCCTGCTGGAATACGAGCAAATCAAACGCGCGGCCGCCAACCTCAACACCGTGCCCCAGTTCGGGCGCGATTTTCTGAAAGCGGCGGTCTATGTGGACCAAAGCATTGCAGTGCGCTTTCCCGATGTGGAGGTGGTGGATTTGCAGGAAGCCTGGCGCTCTATGGTGCAGCGGGCCAAGCTGGTGCAGCACCACAAAATCAGCCGCGCCGAACTCTCGGTGCGCGAGCACATGAGCATGGTGCTAAAAAAATTGCAAGGCAAGCGCTTTGTGGGCTTTGAAGATTTGTTCGACCCGCAACTAGGTCTGTCGGTGCTGGTGGTGACCTTTATCGCTATGCTCGAACTTGCCAAAGAAACGCTGATTGAAATTACCCAGGCTGAAGCCTACGCACCGATTTA
Organism: Rhodoferax sp.; assembly: GCA_040400635.1. Classification (GTDB taxonomy): domain Bacteria; phylum Pseudomonadota; class Gammaproteobacteria; order Burkholderiales; family Burkholderiaceae_C; genus Allorhodoferax. Next base: position 4,961 of record JBBAPY010000069.1, on the reverse strand, counting down.
TGTGCGTCTGGCCTTTACCCAGAACTGAAGCCGGTCCCGCCCACCTCTGCCTCACCGGAGATACCGTATGGTCCCCACCAGCCCTGCCGAACCCGCACCCAACGCCAGCGAGCTCGGTGGCACGCCGTATGGCACGCTGCCGCCGGCCTCGCCCATGGCCAGCCGCAAGCCGATCAGCCTGCCGCGTATTTTGGAAATGCGCAGCCGGGGCGAAAAAATCACCATGCTGACGGCCTACGACGCCACCTTCGCGGCGGTGGCCGATGCCGCCGGAGTGGAATGCATTTTGATAGGCGACTCGCTAGGCATGGTCTGCCAGGGTTTGCACAGCACGGTAGGCGTCAGCCTGGAGGACATGCGCTACCACACGGCCAGCGTGTCGCGCGGCATACGGCGCGCCCAGGGCACGGCCTGGCTGATCGCCGATTTGCCCTTTGGCTCCTACCAAGAGTCCAAAGAGCAGGCTTTTCGCAGCGCTTCGGTACTGATGCAGGCCGGGGCCCACATGATTAAGCTCGAGGGCGGAGGCTGGACCACCGAGGTGGTGCACTTTTTGGTGGAGCGCGGCATTCCGGTCTGCGCGCACTTGGGCCTGACGCCGCAAACGGTGCACGCCCTGGGCGGCTACCGGGTGCAGGGCCGTACCGGCGCTGCTGCCGATGTACTCAAACAACAAGCCCATGCGCTGGAAGACGCAGGCGCGTCTATGTTGGTGCTAGAGATGGTGCCAGCCGATGTGTCCGCCGAACTCACGCAGGCGCTGCAACACTGCGCCACCATAGGCATAGGCGCCGGCAAAGACACGGCCGGCCAGGTGCTGGTGCTGCACGATATGCTGGGCGTGAACCTGGGCAAGATGCCTAAGTTTGTGCGCAACTTCATGCTTGAGGCCAGTTCCATCCGAGGTGCGATGGAGGCCTATGTGGCGGCGGTCAAAGACGGCAGCTTCCCGGTCAACGCGCTGCACGCCTGGTAAGACAAGGGAATTGATGCGCATCGTCAACAGCCTGAGCGCGCTGGCAGAGGCCTTGCAAGCCTACCGGCACCCTTCGGTAGTGCCCACCATGGGCAATTTGCACGAAGGGCATCTGGACTTGGTGCGCAAAGCCAAGCCTTTGGGTGATGTGCAACTGACCACGATTTTTGTCAACCGCTTGCAGTTCGGCCCGAACGAAGATTTCGATACCTACCCGCGTACTTTTGAGGCCGATTGCGCGCAACTAGAAGCCGCGGGTTGCGACCTTTTGTTCGCGCCCACCGAGGCCGCGCTGTATCCCGAGCCCCAAGGCTTTAAGGTGACGCCGCCGGCCGAATTGGCCGATGTGCTCGAAGGCCAGTTTCGCCCCGGTTTTTTTGCCGGTGTCTGTACCGTGGTACTCAAGCTATTGGCCTGTACGCAGGCGCGTACTGCGGTATTCGGCAAAAAAGATTACCAGCAACTGATGGTGATACGCCATATGGTGCGCCAGTTCAACCTGCCGGTGGACATTGTGGGTGTGGACACCCGCCGAGCGCCCGACGGGCTGGCCATGTCCTCGCGCAATGGCTACCTGAGCGAGGCGGAGCGGGCCCAGGCACCGCAATTGCATGCGGCCTTGCAGCAGGTGGCCCAGGCGGTGCGCAATGGCAGCACAGACTTCGAGGCCATACAAGCCAAGGCCCTGGATAGGCTGGCCACACAAGGCTGGCAAGCCGACTACGTAGCGCTGCGGCGCCAGGCCGACCTGGGCGCGCCCCAAGCCGGACAGGCGCTGGTGGTATTAGCCGCTGCGCGCCTGGGCCGCACAAGGTTGATCGACAACCTCGAAACCTAAGCCTAGGGCGCCATTTGCCTAGCTGCCGTAGCCAATCAGCGCCTTGACTTCCAGGAAGTCGTGTATGCCCCAATCGGCGTATTCGCGACCATTGCCTGACTGTTTGTAGCCGCCAAAAGGCGCGTATATATCCCAGTCCGGGTAGTTGATATTGACCTGACCGGCGCGCAACTGGCGTGCTACGCGGCGCGCATGTTCCAGGTTTTCCGATTGCACAAAAGCGGCCAGACCGAACTCGCTGTCGTTGGCAATCTCTATCGCCTCGGCCTCGCTGTCATAAGGCATGATGGCCAGCACGGGCCCGAAGATTTCTTCGCGGGCAATCGTCATATGGCGATTGACGTTGCCGAACACGGTAGGCCGCGCGTAATAGCCGTGCGTAAGGCCTGCGGGCTTACCAGCCCCCCCAGCCACCAGCGTCGCGCCTTCGGCGATACCAATCTCGATCAGGCGCTGCACTTTGGTGTATTGCATTTCGCTGACCAAGGGGCCCATGGTTGTGCCTTCGGCGCGCGGGTCGCCCACTACTTGTTCGGCGGCGACGGCGGCGGCAATTTCTAGCGCTTTGGCATGCAAAGCGCGCGGCACCAGCATGCGCGTGGGCGCATCGCAGGACTGGCCGGTATTGCTCATGCAGCTTTCCACGCCTTTGCGCACGGCGGTTTCAAGGTCGGCGTCTTCCAAAATAATGTTGGGCGACTTACCACCCAACTCTTGGGCCACGCGCTTGACGGTATCGGCTGCGGTTTTGGCCACCATCACACCGGCGCGGGTGGAGCCGGTAAAGGAGACCATGTCCACCTCTTTGTGCGCTGCCATGACTTGCCCGACCGATGGGCCGTCGCCATTGACCATGTTGTACACGCCGGCGGGCACGCCGGCGTCGTGCATGATTTCGGAAAACACAATGCCGCTGATGGGTGCGATTTCGCTGGGCTTGAGCACCATGGTGCATCCTGCTGCCAAGGCTGGCGCCACTTTGCAGACGATTTGGTTGAGCGGCCAGTTCCAGGGGGTGATCAGTGCGACCACGCCAATGCCCTCTTTCAGGATGCGGGTGCCGCCACGCTGGTGTTCGAACTCATAGCTTTCTAGGGAGGCGATGGTGGCCTCCAAATGCACCCGCCCGGCCCAGGTCTGCGCATCGCGCGCCCAGGCCAGCGGCGCACCCATTTCGTCGGACACGGCCTGGGCAATTTCTTCGGCGCGCTCGTTGTACAAAGCCAATATGCGGCGCAGCAGCGCTACGCGTGTGGCCTTGTCGGTCTGCGTGAAGGCGGGGAAGGCGGCACGGGCGGCGGCCACCGCTTTGTCCACATCCGCGGCACTGCCCATGGATATCTGGGTGTAGGCCTGCTCGGTGGCGGGGTTGATGACATCCAGGCTGCGGGCCACCGTGGGCTGGACCCAGGCGCCATTGATATAAAACTCTTGGTGGTGGGACATGGTGTGCTGGCGCGCAATACGCGTTATCGGGTGTGAGGGGTTGAATAACAGATAAGGTTAGCAGAGATTGCCCGCCGCAACCGATAGGCCTAGCGCCGCTGCCTGCAACAACGGCGACGGCTTTTGCACAAGTGAGCGCTACAGGTTCACCAAGCGCTAGGATGCAGGCCCAGCCCCGATAGGAGACGCCCCCATGCATGCCCAGGACTTTGATTCCCCGACCGTGCGCGCCTTGCGTGCCGACCTGGCGTTGGCCCTTCGTGCTGCCGCCTGCCACGGCCTGGCCGAAGGGGTGTGCAACCACTTCAGTATCGAGCTGCCCGATAGCAGCGGCCGCTTTTTGCTCAACCCGCGCGGCCTGATGTGGAGCGAAGTGCAGGCCGATGACATTGTGATGATTGATGCCCAAGGCCAGGTGCTGGCCGGGCGGCATGCCGTCGAGCCCACCGCCATGTTTATCCATGCCGCCATGCACCGTATCGCCGGTAAAGCCTGCGTGCTGCATACGCATATGCCTTATGCCACGGCGCTCACGCTGACGCGTGCGCGGGCGCTGGATACCCGCCTGTCGCAAAACGCCATGCGCTTTCATGGCCGGGTGGCAGCCGACGCGCATTACCAGGGCTTGGCGCTGGACGTAGGCGAAGGCGAGCGTATCGCCCACGCCATGCAGGGAGCGGACATTGGGTTTCTGGGAAACCACGGCGTAGTGGTCTGCGCGCAGCGGATGGACTATGCCTACGACGATTTGTACTACCTGGAACGCGCGTGCATGGTGGAAGTGCTGGCCCGCCAAAGCGGCTTGCCGCTGGAACCGGTGACCGAAGCCCTGGCCGCCAATGTAGCCGCGCAAACGCGGGGCGAGCAATTGCAAGCCGAGTTGTTTTTCAAGGCCTTGGGACGCAAACTCTGAGCGTTTTAGTCGTTCAGCGGACAAGCAAGGTTTTACAAAAACCGGTCGAGTATGCGCTTGCTATGCGCATCCAGCGCCTTTTGGTCCGGCACCAAATAGTGGATGCCATGGGCGTCCGCCACCAAGAGGCTGCGGCCGGTGCCGATGCGGCGTATGTCCTCATCGCCGCGCAACACAAATTCGGTACGGCCCCGGTCGGTTTCCACCGTCCAGGTGCAGGGCGTGGAAAAACTGCTGACCTCCAGGATGCGGTGCAAGAGCGGCATGAATTCGCGGCGCGCTAGCTCATCCTCGATCAGACTTTGGTAGGCGGGAGGCAAATCGCCCAGCCGGTCCACCCATGCCACTTCGTGGCCTTCGGTGCTGAGCAATGAAATGCCTTCGCCCGGCGCCAGTATGGGAAAGGCGCGCACCGGCAGCACGCCAACAAATCGCTCACCCTGCGCATTGGTCAGGATTAGTTTGCCAAAGTCGGTGCGCTCCAGCACAAACGAAGTTTGTTGAACGGGCGCGCTCATACCGCACCCCCGGGCAGGGCCAATTGCGCATCGGCGTTGCGGGCCTGGGCCTGGTACAAATTGAAATACGCACCTTCTTGCTGCATCAGCGCATCGTGCGTACCCTCCTCCACCACGCGGCCCCGGTCCAGCACTACCAATCGGTCGGCGCGGTGCAGCGTGGACAGGCGGTGCGCGATAGCAATCGTGGTGCGGCCCTGCACCAAATTCTCAAGCGCTTTTTGAATTTCTTTTTCAGTTTCCGAATCGACCGAGGAGGTAGCTTCATCG
>JBBAPY010000068.1:0-12591 GCA_040400635.1 Rhodoferax sp. | reverse complement strand
TTGCCCGCCGGCGGGCGCGATCGCAAAGTGCTCGAAGCAGCAGCCCGCGAAGGCAACTGGGGTGCCAAACTGGCCCCAGGGCGCTTTCAAGGGCTGGCGGTACAAGACGCTTATGGCAGCTTTGCGGCGTGCGTGGTGGAATTGTCGGTGTCCAAGCAAAAAGCCGTAACGCTGCACCACATCACCATCGCCGTGGACAGCGGCCATATAGCCAATGCCGATTCTGCGCGCGCGCAAATTGAAGGCAATGTGAGCTATGCCTTGTCCAGCATTTTTATGAACGAGATCAATATCCAGGACGGTCGGGTGACGCAAAGCAATTTGGCTGACTATCCCCTGGTCCAACTGCGCCAAATACCCACGATCAAATCCGTGCTGGTGCCCACCGGCGGAGAGCTTTGGGGCGGATTGGGCGAGCCGCCCTACGCACCGATTACCCCGGCCATTGCCAACGCCATCGCCGCCGCCACCGGTGTGCGTCTGCGCCGCACCCCTTTTAGCCACGAAGGTTTTTCGCTGGCCTAGACGCGCGCTCAAGCCCGCAGCGTTTGTGCAAAGAATGCCAGCGTGCGCTCCCAGGCTTGGCCCGCGGCCGCGCTGTCAAAGCGCGGTGTGGTGTCGTTGTTAAAGCCGTGTTGCGTGCCCGGGTAGTGGTGCACCGTCATATTTGCACCTGCTGCCTTTAAAGCCTCTTCGTAGGGTGGCCAGGCTTTATTTATCCGGTCGTCGGTGCCAGCGAAGTGCAGCAAAAGCGGGGCTTTGACCTTGGTCGCTTCGCTGGCGGCAGGTACATCGCCATAAAAGGGGACGGCGGCGGCCAGTTGCGGCAAGCGCGTAGCCAAGCGGTGCGCCATGCCACCGCCCCAGCAAAAACCCACCACCCCCACATTGCCGGCAGCGTCGCTGCGGCTGGCCAGCACGCCGGCGGCAGCCACAAAATTCTCGAGGGTCTTGGCCTGGTCGAGCTGCCCGAACAGCTGGCGCGCCTTGTCCTCATCGCCGGGATAGCCGCCCAGCGGTGTGAGCGCATCCGGGGCAAATGCCATATAGCCCGCCAGCGCCAGGCGCCGCGCGATGTCTTCGATATGCGGATTGAGGCCCCGGTTTTCATGGGCGACCAGCACCGCGGGCAATTTGCCGCTGGCACCGGACGGCCGCGTCAAATAAGCCCGCACCGTGCCCGAACCTTTGGGGGACGCGAATTCCACCCACTCGCTGCGGATGCGTGCATCGTCTTTGGCAAGCACCTGACCGATCGCAAAGTCCGGGCTCAAAGCCGCCAGCAGCCCGGCTGCCGTGGCACCGCCAACTGCAAACTTTTGCGCCGCTTGTAAAAACCCGCGCCGGTCGATAGTGCCATGTACATAAGCATCGAACAGGATTAAAAGATCTTGGTCAAAGTCTTGGGCGGATTTGCGTTGCATAGGGATTCTGCTCAGGTTTCAAATTGGGTTCTGCACTTGATGTGCAGGCGAGGCCGTTAGGGCCTAGCCAATATACAGCAGGCCGATGACTGCACCCACCATTTGCTTTGGTAGGCCTGCGGGTTTGGCGCGCTAAGATGCCCCCATTCACGAGGAGAAATCTATGGGACACAGCGTCAATTTTCAGCGCCCCGACGGCAAAGAATTGCAGGGCTACCTGGCCGAGCCCGCGGGCAAAAGCAAGGCTCCGGCCATTGTGGTCATTCAGGAATGGTGGGGGCTCAATGACCAGATTCGCGGCGTTGCCGACCGCCTGGCCATCGCTGGCTTTCAGGCACTGGTACCTGACTTGTACCGGGGCAAATCCACCGTCGAATCTGAAGAGGCACACCACCTCATGAGCGCGCTCGACTTTGGCGACGCCGCCGCGCAAGACATTCGCGGCGCGGTGCAGTTCCTCAAAGCACGCGCCTCTAAAGTTGGCGTTACCGGCTTTTGCATGGGCGGTGCGCTGACCTTGCTGTCGCTCACCCAATCGCCAGAAATCGACGCCGGCGTAACGTGGTACGGCTGCCCGCCGCTGGACTACATCGACGCGAGCAAAATCCGCGTACCCCTCATGGGCCATTGGGCCACCCAGGATGAATTTTTCAAAATCGCCACTGTCGATGCCTTGGAAGAAAAGTTAAGCGCTGCCAAGGTGGATTTTGAATTCCACCGCTACCTGGCGCACCACGCGTTTGCCAACGAAACCGCTGTCGGCCCGGCGCGCATTCCCGCTACCCAATACGACCCGGTGTGGGCGCAACAGGCCTGGGACCGAACCCTGCATTTCTTTGGCCGCACCTTAGGCTAGGCAACAGGAGCAGCCCCATGGCAAATTTCGTACTAGTGCACGGCGCATGGCATGGCGCCTGGTGTTGGCGCCGCGTGGTGGACTTGCTCCAGGCGCAAGGCCACCGCGCGCATGCGCCCACGCTCACTGGCGTGGGCGAACGCGCCCACTTACTCTCGCCCGATATCCACCTGAGCACGCATATTCAGGACGTAGTGGCTGCGATAGAAAACGAGGAACTCAGCGAAGTAGTGCTGGCGGTGCATTCCTATGCCGGCATGGTGGGCACCGGCGTGGCCGACCGCATAGGTGCGCGCCTGCGCCATCTGGTCTATGTGGACGCGGTCGTGCCCAAACCTGGCGAATCCTGGAGCGCCACCCACGCGAGTAGCACACGCGAAGCGCGCATAAATGCAGCGCGTGCCAACCGGATGTATAGCTTCCCGCCGCCCAGCCCCGACGTATTCGGCCTGGAAGGCGAAGATGCCGCCTGGGTAGCGCGGCGCCAGACGCCTCACCCCGGGCACCCTTACACCGACGTGCTGGACTTTGACCCCGCACGCGTGGCCCACGTGCCGCGCACCTACATCCACTGCACCCAACCATCCCTGGCCACCATAGACGCCATCTGGCCGCGCGTGAACGACCCTAGGTTTTGGGACGGCCTGTGGCTTCCCGGCACGCGCACCCTGGAACTGGCCACCGGCCACGACCCCATGATCAGCGCGCCACGCGAATTGGCGGAGGTGTTGCTGGGCTGTTTAACTTAGCCAGCAAAACTACCATGGCGGCCCTGCCCGTCCGCAAAGCGACCAGCGCCTTGCAAACCTTCTCCAATACAGGCTTTGCCGCGCAGCCACTCCTGATGCAAGGCATGGTGCAAAGGCAAGTCCCATTGCTGGTAGGCGCTCATGCGGTCGGCGTTCATAGTGGCTTGGGGAAAACCTGCTAATTGCCCGGCAAGTGCGATTGCCGCATCGAGCGCGCCGCCCTTAGGCACCACGCGGTTGGTCAGGCCCATGGCCAGCGCTTCGGTGGCCTCTACTTTGCGACCGGTAAGTATTAAGTCCATGGCATGGCCCATGCCAATGAGGCGCGGTAGGCGCACCGTGCCGCCGTCTATCAAAGGCACGCCAAAGCGGCGGCAAAACACGCCGAAGTAGGCGTCTTCTTCCATCACCCGCATATCGCACCATAAGGCCAGTTCCATGCCGCCGGCGACGGCTGCGCCGCTGATGGCCGCGATCACCGGTTTGGACAAAAGCAGGCGCGAAGGGCCCATGGGGCCTAGGGGCGCGCTGGCGGGTGCCGCCTCCAACTGGGCACTGGAAAGCGGCTCGAAGTCCAAATTGGTCAAAACGCCTGGGCCTCCTTCGTCGCGCGCCATGCGCGCACCGGCTTTGAGGTCCCAGCCCGCGCAAAAATGTCCATGGGCGCCATGGAACACCGCCACATTGGCATCTGCGTCTTCTTCGAAAGCGATAAACGCAGCGTAGAGGGCGCGAGCGGTGTCTGCGTCCACGGCATTGCGCACATCGGGGCGGGACAAGGTGATCACCGTGATAGCGCCCAGGCGCTGGCTGCTGACAGCGGCAGATGAGGACTCTATGGTGTGCATGGGTTTCCTTAGGGGTATAGCGGTCGGCTCGCGACGCGGGCAAAGACGTCAAAGGCCTTACAAAATATCAATTTACCAGAGTACCTTTGCGCCCTCCCATGAGGGCTCGGGTAAGCTTGTCTTATCACTTTGCTGGAGACCTGCCGTGCCACCCTATTTGCGCAATGCCCTGCACCCGATCTTGCAACTGGCGCTCGCCTTGGCGCTGTGCGCATTACAGCTCGCCCATGCGGCGAACGAGGAAAAGCTGAGCTACCAGCAGGCGCGCAAGGCGCTGGGCCATGCCGAACCGCAGCGGCGGATCAACGGCATGTACCAATTGGTAAAACTCGGCACCGCCAAGGATGCAGGCGCGGTGTATGCCTTGCTTGACGATGCAGAACCCTCGGTGCGGCAAGCGGCGCTGGCGACGGTGTGGCAACTGTGGGGTAAATCGGGCGATGCCGCCATCGACAAGCTATACCAAGAAGGTTTGGATCGCATGCAGGACGGCGATATGCCCAAGGCGATCAAGGTGTTTAGCGACATTATTGCCAGACGGCCAGGTTTTGCGGAAGCTTGGAATAAGCGCGCCACAATTCATTACATGTCCGGCGACTATGACTTGTCCATGAAAGATTGTGAAAGGGTGCTGGAATTGCTGCCCCAGCATTTCGGTGCATTGGTGGGCTATGCGCAGATGCTGGCCGAGCGAGAGCAACCTGAAAAAGCCCTGAACCTCATGGAACGCGCCAGCAAGATCAACCCCTATTTAGCCAATGCCGAACTGCTGATGGCAGCCTTGCGCATTCAAATCGAGAACAAGCGAAAAAATATGATTTAAGGCTGCCCTTCAAGGAACAGGGCGCAAGCCATTGGCTTTAAAGCTTGTACCACCCGCCTCGGAGCGCAATAAGGTGACAAAGCTTTGGGCCACCGGATCCGTGCCACGCACCCAGATCGCGTAGCGCGTGAACAAATCAAATTCGCCGGGGAAGGGCCCCACCAAGGTAGCTGCATCGGCCTGCACCACTTCGCTCAGTTGGGTAATGCCTAACTCTACCGCGCCCGATTGCACCAGCTTCATGGTTTCCACGCCATCACGCGCCAGTGTGGCTTTGCCTAGTACTTCCGACTCTATGCCCAGCTTTCGGATCATCGCGGCGAAATGCTTACCCACCGTTGCGCCGCGCGCCGGGTCGGAAAACGCAATCGTTTTGGCCGCAAGCAAAGCGCGGCGAAGGTCGTCTACCGAATCCACCTTCGGCTTGGTGGGCTTGGATGATGCAATGCCGGCCACCGTGTCGGCAAGCAGCCACATGCGCCCGCCGCTGATCTGCCCTGCAGCCTGCGCAGCCACGAGCCGTTCTTCGGTCGTTATCAAAAAAATGGCTTGGGGGTCTTTTTGAAATTTGTCCTGGGCCGCGCCTGCGGTGTCAAAGTCAAGCTCCACCCGACGCCCGCTGTCCACTTCAAACCGTTGTGCCAGTGCCTGCATGGGCAACTTCACGCCAGCGGCCGCATACAACTTCATGGGCTGGGCCTGCGCACCCAGGCTAAAGGCAAGGATCCATATCGACAATAGGGTTTTCATTGCAAGTTCCTTGTTTAGTCAAAACAAAAAGCACATCGGCAAGCGCACCAGCGCGCATTGAATCGCCAAAGACCTGGCCTCAGGGCTTCACAGTTTCTATCAAGACCTGCCCGGCCAAACCGGCTTCGCGGTGGACATGGATATCCGCATAGGCTTGTGAACCTGTAATGGCAGCCATCACTTTAAAAGACGGGTACATCATGATGGCAACCTGGTCCCACTGCGCATCGCCGCCGCCGACCAAAAGGCCGCGAACCTGGCCCGCGTACACAAGATTGCCACCCGCTTCTATCACCATGCGCGTCATGGCGCGGCCGTAAATGCTATAGGCTTGCTGGCCGGTTAAGTCACTCTGGCGACCATCGGCATAAGCTGCTTGCGCGCGAAACTTCAGCAAGTTGAGCATATAGATCTCGCTGCCGTCGTCGCGTTGTAGGGCGGCCTTCATTTGTGCGGCACTGGGAATTTGGGCGTTTTCAATCTGCATCCGGGTGTCTCCTGTGTGCCCGATACGGACCATCCGCTCACCTAGGCAAGGCCATAATACAAGACGAGCCAGGTGCCGACGTTTGCTGAAACAGCCCATGCTTAAGGGCCTGCGTCAGGCGCCAATTGACCGCAAAAAGAATGAGGAGTGAGAGCATGATCAAACGCATAGCCTTGGGCCTACTGGCCTTGCTGCTTTTGGCGGGAGCCGGTTTTTATGCCATAGGCGGGCCTAGTGGCGCATTGCTTTTGTACGTGAAATACGTGCTGCGCAAGGACTATGGGCCAACGCAGGAAGTTAGCTGGAAAGCCGGTCCCGCGGACGCCACGGCAAGCCCTGGTAAACGCCCCCCCAACGTGATTTTGATCGTGGCCGACGACCTGGGCTTTAACGACATCACCCTCAATGGTGGCGGCATTGCCGGTGGCAAGGTGCCCACACCCTTCATCGACAGCATTGCCCGCGAAGGCGTGGACTTTCGCAATGGCTATTCGGCCAATGCCACTTGTGCGCCCTCGCGCGCGTCCATGATGACGGGGCGCTATGCCACCCGTTTTGGTTTTGAGTTCACGCCCACGCCGAAACAGTTTATGAAGGTGATTACCAATACCAAAGCACGCGAGGGCTGGCCACAGGCCGTTTACCACGCAGACCGCGAAGGCGAGCTGATTCCCTACGAAGACATGGGCCTGCCCACCACCGAGATCACCATTGCCAAGTTAATGCAAAGCTCGGGCTACCACACGGTGCATCTGGGCAAATGGCATCTGGGCGATAGCCCGCAGTTTCGCTCCTATGCGCATGGTTTTGACGAGTCGCTGTCGCTGATGCATGGCGGCTCGATGTTTTTGCCGGAAAACAGCCCCGATGTGGTCAATTCCAAGCAGGAATTTGACTTGATAGACAAGTTCCTCTGGGCCGCAGCGCCCTGGGGCATACGGCACAACGCGGGCGAAGTGTTTCAGCCGCCCAAGTACATGACCGACTACCTGACCGACGAAGCCGTTAAGGTGGTGCAGGCCAACAAGAACCGGCCGTTCTTTATGTACCTGGCCTATAACGCGCCGCATACCCCTTTACAGGCCACGCGCGAAGACTATGACGCGCTGAGCTTTATCCCGGACCACACCCTGCGCGTATATGCGGCGATGATTCGCTCGCTAGACCGCAACATCGGGCGGGTACTGCAGTCGCTCAAAGACCAGGGCGTCGATGACAACACACTGGTGATCTTTACCACCGACAACGGCGGCGCGCATTACATTGGTTTGGACGGTATCAACTCGCCCTACCGTGGCTGGAAAGCTACCTTTTTTGAAGGTGGTATCCATGTGCCCTTCTTTATGCGCTGGCCGGCTGGCATCCCCAAAGGCACGCAAGTGAGCGCGCCCGTTAATCACTTTGATATTTTCTCGACCGCTGCGGCTGCGGCTGGGGTCGCAGAACCCAAAGACCGGCCCATAGACGGCGTCAACCTGCTGCCCTTTACGCAGGGCAAAGCCAGCGGGCGCCCGCACGAAAATATTTTCTGGCGCACTGATACCTACCGGGTAGTGCGATCGGGCGACTGGAAGTTGCAGGTCTCGGAGCAACCGAAAAAGGACTGGCTGTTTGACCTGGCCAAGGACCCCACCGAAAAGAACAATTTGGCTGCGGCCGAGCCCGAACGCGTGGCCCGCATGAAGACTGATTTAATGGTCTGGGACAAAGCCCAACGCAAGCCCATGTGGCCTTCACTGGGCGCAGGGCCGATTGCCATCGATAAAAACATAAAGCAAAAATTGGGCGCCGGGGACGAATACGTTTTTTACGCGAATTAGTGGCCCACTCCGTCGGGTTGAGCCACGCATTTTTCTTGTGGGGGCCCTGCTTCATAATGGGGCGTGACCAGCCCTTCCCCTCCCCACAACGCTGACCCGGTCAAGGCTGTGGTGGGCACCAGCGATGATCTAGTCGATTCCCCCTACGCTTGGTTGCGCCTGGGCATTTGCCTGTTGATGATGACGCTGGGCAATCTGGGCATGTGGGTGGTGCCGGTGATTATTCCCGCCGTGCAGGCCGAATTTGGCATCGGCCGCGCCGAGTCCGCCCTGCCCTACACCCTACTGATGATCGGCTTTGGCATCGGCGGCATTTTGATGGGCCGTATGGCTGACAAGTACGGCTTGTTCCGACCCTTGGTATTCGCCGCATGCGCCATGGGCCTGGGATTTGTACTGGCTTCTACGTCCACCAGCATCCTCGGGTTTGCGCTGGCGCACGGTGTGCTGATTGGCCTGCTGGGCAGCTCAATTGCGTTTGCACCCTTGATGGCCGACACGGCGCTGTGGTTTGCCAAGCGACGCGGCGTGGCGGTGGCGATTTGCGCCAGTGGCAATTACCTGTCGGGCACGATTTGGCCGCCGGTAATGCAGCACTTTATCGAGACCGTAGGTTGGCGGCAGGCCTATATGGGGGTGGGCCTGTTTTGCGCGGTGTGCATGTTGCTGCTTGCGCCGCTCTTGCGCCGCAGACCGGCCGCTGTGGTTCTGATGCACGGCACAAGCCCAGCTGCGCACGCGCGGGAATTGCCTTTTGGCTTGTCGCCCACCCGCGCCACGGTGCTCTTGTGCGTGGCGGGCTTTAGTTGCTGCATCGCCATGGCCATGCCGCAAGTGCACATCGTGGCCTATTGCGCAGATTTGGGCTATGGCGCAGCGCGGGGCGCGGAAATGCTCTCGCTCATGCTGGCCTGCGGCATCGTCAGCCGCCTGGTATCTGGCGTCATTTGCGACCGCATTGGCGCACTGCGCACGCTGCTGCTGGGCTCGATTTTGCAAGCCACGGCGCTGCTGATGTTTTTGCCTTTTGACGGGCTGGTCTCGCTCTACTTGGTGTCCGCCTTGTTCGGCCTGTTCCAGGGCGGCATCGTGCCGTCTTACACCTTGATTGTTCGGGAGAATTTTGTGCCCACGCAGATCGGCGCGCGGGTGGGGACGGTGATTATGTTCACCATGCTAGGCATGGCCACCGGGGGATGGATGTCAGGCAAAGTGTTTGACCTGACCGGTTCCTACCACGCTGCGTTTTTAAACGGCGTGGCTTGGAATATGCTCAATGTGGGGGTTGTGGTGTTTTTGTTGCGGTCGCGGTGGCGTACAGAGCGATAGCTTTTTCACTGGTACCGCCATCCTTAGGAGGCGGTTCGATTGTGGCTCACGGATTTGAACTCGCCTTCGTCAATGCCCATGCAGCGCCCTCCACGCCGCGGACTCTGACGGTCGCAAACCATAGCGCGCCAGGACACCCTCATGCAGGCGTCGGAGTTCTTCGACGAGCAGTGCCTGCACGTCGGGCTGCTCGTGTTCAGGAATATGCTGCGCCACGGATCTCTGAATGTTGGTGAGTGGTCTTTTCATTCATCATCTACCAAAGCCGCTTGCACCAGCTTGCTGACTTTGTCGGCAAAAAACCGTTCGCTCCACAGCGACAGGCTCAGCTGCTCTGCCGCGGGCAGAAAAGGTGCCACGTCTTGTGCTGCAAGAGGCCAGTTGATGGTCTTTATTTTTGAGGTCATGGCGTCGCCTAGCCATTCGGCGCTCACCACCGTGTTTTGGTCCTTCCACGGTCCAGCCTGGTTGAGCGCGTGGGCAAGATGTGGCAAATTAGGGTGGATCTTTTGTTTGCAGTACCAAGCAAAATCGAACCAATCCCGGCCTTTCAGGTAGGGGCGGCAGAGTAACGCGTGCAGCTTGAGGGCGTAGTTGCTGGGCAGGTCTTGCGCGCAGACTTCAAAGTCCACCGGAAAATCCAGATAATGCCAGCTTGTGTCCGTCCCGGCTGGCGGGTTGGTGTCAATTTCGAGTTTGACCTTGAGTTTGCGTGGGTTGTTCGCATCAAAAAAAGAGAGGTCGAGCTGGCGGCCGATCGAGTTGTCCTTGAGCATGGCCTGGCGCACAGACTTGTCCATGCGGCTGCGGTCGGTCAGTTCACAGCGCACGCCAAATTGCTGCAGCACATCGGTCAGCGATTTAAAGTAATGGGACCACTCGAAAGCCGGATCGGGTTTAAGCAGGATGAAATCGAGGTCTTCGGAAAAACGCGGCAAGCCATACAAGATACGCAGACTGGTGCCGCCTTGAAAGGCTGCAATTTCAAAGAAACCGCTACGCCAAAGCGCATAGAGGGTGATCTCCTGCAATATTTCCTTGAGTGCCTGCTCCTCTTGCACGGCATTGGTAGCCGAGTATTTTTCCAGGCGGTTGCGCAACAGGTCAATCATGCGCTTTGCTCAAATTGCAGCACCTCAATGGCTGTTGCCATACGCTTGTGTGGGTAAATCCGTTGCAGGGCTTGCCAGGTGGGGGGGGTGGTTTGCATCAGTAGTTCGCCATCAATGCGCATGGATTGTGTGAGTGCTTTGATACTGTCGCCCTCAAGCTTACGCAAGCAAACGATATCCAGCAGTGCCCGCAGTGGCTGGGCCACCAGGGCCGATTGGCCATTGAGGGTGTGGCGATCTACCGCCTCCAGAAAATAACCCGGCCGAAGCGCCAGTGGGTAAAAGCGAAACAGGCCCAAGCCCGGATGATCTACCTCCAGCCGCCGACGACCTGGCACCACCGACAGCGTGACCGGCACTGACTCTGGAATCCAACCATGAAAGCTCAATGCGGTTTCGAACGAGATATATGAGCCGGTTTGCAGCGCCTGCGCCAGGACAAAAGGGTGTGGCAGCTTGTTTGCTGATTGCGGAGCCAGCAGATAAAGCCCGCGCCGCAACTGCAGCAACTCGCCATGCTGCAATGCACGATTGACCAGGTTGTAGCGCCGCTGCGGCGTGCCATCCAGCAGGCGTGCCAGCTGTGCAAGGGACAGCACTCGTCCGGCCCAGCCCGCTTGGATCAGCTTTTCTGTGAGTGTTTGCATTCATGAATGATACTTGCATTTAATGAAAGTTTCTAGCATGAAAGAACCAATGGGCGTCAGGTGTGAACTGGCATCGCCCTACGTAAGCCCTCTTCCACAGACACTGGTGGTAGCCAAACCACCACAATCCAAACTGCTTGCAGATTGGGCGTAAAGCTTTAAATTAATTGGAATCTGACCCCAATTACTTTCACATCCAGCAAAGCACGCTTCAAATGCCTTCTGCGTCGTGCAGGCGGTTGATTAGGTCGTTGGTCACGATCACGCCCCTGGACGGAAAGGGGTCGAATCCTATGATGGAGGGGCGGGGCTGGATCTTTGCAGTAGGGCTTGTGTTGCCCGTGAGTGCTTGCCTCAACAGCTCGGAAACGACTTTGCCTACGCCGACCTGTTTTTGGCGTGCGATTTCTTTGGCGGCGCTCAGAACGTCCAATTCGATATCAGGAGTGGTTCGCATGCTTTGCTCCGTGATGTCGCGTCATTGCATCATGATGATAATGCATCACTGTGCGGTTCATCTTGTCAAAAAGCCTTCAGACAAAGCGTACGTCAGGCCGCTATGGGGACAGGTGTATGTGCCTGCAGCGAAGGTTTTAGACTTTCGCTCGGACTGAGCTTCTCTATTTGCAGCGTAGCCAGCATATTGGCCACGCTTTTCTAACGTACAGATTGCGGTAGAGCTTGATTTGGCATAACAGGTCCGGTTTAATTCTGAGCAAATTTCGCTCACTCCCCCCCCACCGCCTCCCGCTCCTGCGCCAGGTACACCCAGTCAACCACCTCGCCCGCGGGCTCGTAGCCCGCTACCAATTGCTGTAGCAGCCCCCGTATCAGCGCCACGTCGTTCGCCCCCTTGGCCATGTGCAGTGCGCCCAGGCTTTGCTGCAATTCCGCCCAGGGCAAAAAGGGCTCTTGGGCTTTCATGATGCGGGGGTGTTGGGTGGGAATCGGGTTCTCGCCGATCAGCAATTCTTCGTACAGCTTTTCGCCAGGGCGCAGGCCGGTGATGGTTATTTCTATGTCGCCTTCGGGGTTGTTGTCATCGCGCACCGTCAGGCCTGAAAGCTCCACCATGCGGCGGGCCAGGCCCACAATGCGCACCGGTTGGCCCATGTCCAGCACAAACACATCGCCACCGGTGCCCATGGCGCCGGCTTGGATTACCAGTTGGGCCGCCTCGGGGATGGTCATGAAAAAGCGGGTGATGTCGGTATGGGTCAGCGTGATGGGGCCGCCGTCTTTTATTTGATCGCGAAACAGCGGCACGACCGAGCCGCTGGAGCCCAGCACATTGCCAAAACGCACCATAGAAAAACAGGTGCGCGAAGTAGGCGCCGGGCCGCCTTGGGCCGTTACCGCCGGGTTGAGTTCTGCCAAGGCCTGCAAGACCATTTCGGCCAAGCGCTTGGTGGCGCCCATGATGTTGGTGGGGCGTACGGCTTTGTCGGTGCTGATCAGCACAAAGTTGCGCACCCCGTTGCGCACCGCAGCTTCGGCGCAGATGCGCGTACCCCATACATTGTTGTGCACGCCCTCGGCGGGGTTGTGCTCCACCAAGGGCACGTGTTTGTAGGCGGCAGCGTGGTAGACCGTGTGCGGACGCCAGGTGTCCATGATCTCTTGCATGCGCACTTCGTCGCAGACTGAGGCCAGCAAGGGGACAATTTCAATAGCTGGCTGTTGGTCCTCGGCATCGCTAGCGCTGGCCAAATCGCCCTCCCCCAGCGCCAAAACTTGAGCATCGAG
>JBBAPY010000067.1:0-12832 GCA_040400635.1 Rhodoferax sp. | reverse complement strand
CTGGCCTTGTATTTGCGCCTGGCCGGTCGCTTCGATACTGAGCGTGCCGCCTTGCAGCGGCGCGCTCAGGTCGATGCGCCCGGTGTCGGTCTGGGTGAAGGTGGTGGCCTGTATTTGAACGGTGCCAGCGATGCCCAAGGGTGCTATCGGCGCAGTGGGCACTAGCTGGGGGACTGCAACCACGCTGGGCTGCGCTGCTGCGGCACTGATGGCGCCGCTGTTCACCACCACTGGCGCGCTAATTTCGATCTTGCCGGCGGGTCCGCTGTCGGCAGTGGTGGCACCCGCGCTGGCGTTCGCGCTGATGGTGCCGGTGTTCTCCGCCTTTTTGCTGGCCGACAAGATGATGCGACCGCCCTGCTGTTGCAGGCCATTGGCCTCGATGCGGCCACTGTTTCTCACCACACCGCCGACCAGGCGATCCATGGATTGGGCGCTGAGAATAATCAGACCGCCGGGGGCCTGCACTGCGTGGCGGTTCTCCACCAAAGCCCGAATCTGGCTAGGCTCGACGCGGATGCTGGTTAGGCGGTTGTTGCTGTCAAATTTGAGGTCAATGGCTTCGCCGGCTGCGAGCGCGACCGTGCCCATCTGGGCAATGATGGCACCCTGGTTGCGCACCTCGGGTGCTAGCAATGCGATGTAGCCGCCCAGAGCCGATTTGATTTCGCCTTCGTTGACCACGCTGGCGCTACTGCCATTGCGCTCAAACCGATTTTTGCCGGCCATGAAGTCGGCATCACTGATGCCGTGGGTGCTGGCAACCAGGCCGCCGACATCCACACGCGCGTCCTTGCCGAAGTAAACACCGGCCGGGTTGGTGAGTATGACCTGGCCGTTGGAACTGATGCGACCAAAAATCAGGCTGGGGTCCGAACTCATCACCCGGTTGAGCACCACGCTATTGGCGCCCGGCTGCTGGAACTGCACTTGCGCGTCTTTGCCAACGTTGAAGCTCTGCCAATTGATAGCGGCGCGATCGCTTCCCTGCAGAATCACCATGTTGGCGCCGCTGGTGTTGATCTGGGCCTGCCCCGCACTAACCTGCCCGCCAGTGGGCAAGGCGTTAGGTGGTGGTGCAGTCTGGGGGTAGGCGCTTTGCGCCAAAAGACTCCCCAGAACAGCAGCAATGGCTGTGGCCGCCTTCGCACGAGAGCTGGGCTTGCCTTTCGCGTTGACGGTTTGGGCGGCGGCAGCATAGGCTTGCTCGCGGGCGTTCCAGACACTGCGAAATGACTTGCTCATAGTGCGAGGCTCTGTGAGTGCATCAGATTCAAAAAGCGCGTTGGGTCTTGGATCGCATATGGATCAGAAAGACAAGCTTGAGGTGAACCATATGCGGTCTATCTGAAGCGTGCCATCGCCATCGGTACCGGTGGCCGTGGGCTTGGGGTTGCTGCCTTCGCGCTGAGACCAGGTGACCTTGGCATTGAGACCCATGGGGCCTTGCCAAGCCGCGCTCAAGCCATAACCACGCAAGCTCATATGCGTGGATGGGTCAGAGGCTGTGGTGGGCAGCGCGGTCACCCAAGCTCGGTCTATGAAACCGCTCAACACCCAAGCGGAATGCATGCGCCAGCGCCATTCGCCAGTGAGCAGTTGGCCGCGCTCACCACCCAACTCGCTACCAGGGTAGGCGCGCACGGAGCTGGCACCGCCGACGTAAAACTTCTCAGACGAGTCCAGCACCTGCGTGGCGTATTGACCCTGGAGGTTAACTAGTAGAGAGTGGTCCGCAGTCAATGATTGTTGCCGGCTCAGGGTGTAGTTGAGTTTGATGTAGTCGCGGCCCAGGGTGTCGATCTGGGTGTGGGCCTTGACACGGTCTAGTTGACCTCGTATCAATTGCATTGAGGCACTGTTCGCACCGCCTCCACCTAGATCGTCAAAAACGTTGCCAGAAAAACCCAGTCTCAGGCTGTTGGAATCGTAATCGGCGTAGCTATTGGAGTCGCTGGTTTTGTTGATGCTGTCGTTGTAGAAACGTTTGGTATCTAGACCACCCGAGAAATACAAATTGCGCATGCGTTGACGTACGACTGGAAAGCTCCAGTCCAAACCGATGCTGTCGGAGCTGCCTTGAATGTCCAAGCTCAGCAAGCTGCTGGGGCCGTCGATGACTTTGTAGTTCATCGTGCTGCCGTTGACTCCAAAGCGCAAGCCGTTGTAGCCAACAGGGGCGGTCAGGCTCACTCGGATGTAGGCACTACCTTGGGTACGCAACGCGTTCAAGTTGATCGATTCGCCGTGGGCGCCAGGGCTGTTGATGTTCATGTTTAGCATGACGCGGTTGCTGCCTGTTGAGCGCGCACCCGTGTTGTCTAGGGTCACGTCGCCGTAGATCAAAGCCTCGTCGCTGGTTTGAATCGCCAAGCCCGTTTCGCCTTCGGCCTGGCCTGGAACCAAGGTGCCTGCGACGCTGATGCCGGGCAGGTCGTCGGCCAGCAGCAGTGCACGGTCAAGGGCCAATGTGTTCAAAGGCTCGCCCGTTTTTTGTTGTTTCTCGAAAAAGGCCTGGATGTCCGTGTCAAGCATGCGCTTGGAGGATTCGCCCTCTAGGCGCAGGCCAGCAAAACGTGCTTCCACCACTTGCAGGGTGATGTTGCCTTCGCTGATGTCTTGCTCCGGCAAATAAACCCGCGCCAACCATCCGGACTGGCGGTAGGCAGCGGCCACAGCGTCTGTAGCACGCTGCAGGCCAGCAAAGTCCAGCGTGCGCCCAACGAATTCGCCCAAAGCAGGCATTAACTCCTCGGTGCTCAAAAGACGGTGACCGGCCAAATGAAACGATTTGACGTTCACTGTCACTCCGTCTTGAGGTTGGATCTCGGGAGGTGGTGCAACGGGGGGTGGACGCACCGCTTGCGGCAGGCGCTGTTCTCGGAAGAGCTCAATTTGCTGACGTGTGCTACCAGCGTCAGGAAGCGTTTGTGCGCGGGGGGACGTATGCACAGCCAAAAAAATTGCAAAAATCAAACGAATGCGATAAATTTCAACACCCATGGTTTGACGCGCCAAAATAAATAAATTTGCTGTAAATATCCTTAAACGTTAATTCAGTTTTTTTGATATATCCAACAAATTCCAACAAATCGAGAAAATTGCTTTGCGTTTTTTTTATTCACCGCAAGAAGCCAACAAAAGCCAACTGATCATCCAATCATTGATAGGTGAGCTAACCGCACTTTTATTGCGGGTTAGGGTGTTTGTTGTTGCCATCGCCTTGGTCTTGACAGTTAGCCCTCCCATCGCCACCGCCCAACCGGTCGCTCCAGTAAACACTGCATTTGCCGGTTGGCTGGACCCCGACGGCACGGCAACAGCAGATACCGTGCTGCACAAGGCAAATTGGGAGGTATTCACAGGTTGGAAGTCTTGGGGTTTCGGTACGGAGCCGGTATGGCTGCGTATCACCGCTCCAGCGGCCTTGCCTAGCGATGCGTTGCCGCAAGTTCTCGTGGTACGCCCGCCTTATCTGGACCGGGTGACGTTTTACGACCCGACCACTGGGGTCATTCGCCGTTCAGGAGACTTCTTACCAGCACATGAAGATGCATTGGGCAGCGTTGTTTTCACATTCGAGGTGTCCCCGCAAACCAAAGCACGTGACGTGCTGGTTCGACTTGAAAGCTCCAGCACGCGACTGGTTTACTTGGCCATGTTGCCGATGGCAGAAGCCAAGCTGTTCACTCGATGGGTGGAATGGGTCACCGGCAGTTTTTTGCTGTTATCGCTGGTGCTTTGGGTGTGGTCTGTGATGGAGTGGCTCATTTCGCGAGATCGGGTCACAGCCACCTTTTCCGTCCAACAGTTGATGGTGACATTGTGGGGATTTTTCCATTTGGGTTTTGCCCGTGTGATTTTGGGTGAGTGGTTTCCAGAAGGGATACTGTCTCTGACTACATCGGCAATGGCAGCTGTCATGGTTGGAACCATTTTCTGGTTTTTTGCCGCCCTGCTGGTCGAGTACGCATCTCCGCCTTGGATGCTGCAAGTCCTGCGTTCAAGCTTATGGTTGCTTATCGGGCTTGCTATTCTTGGAGTTTTGGGGCCTACCCACTTGTCTCTCATGGGTCTCAATGCAGTGGCAACCTTGATGCTTGGATGGCTTGTTATAACGGTCTGGGTATCCCCAAAAGGCCAACCCCAGTCACCCGTACCCAAGGCAGTGATTCTGGCCTATGTCTTTTTTTATGCGCTGGTCAACGCCATCCCAACCATGACCAATTTAGGTCTGATCCAAGAGTCCCGCATTCTTTTTTACGGCAATATGAGCAACCTTGTTGCCAACGGATTTGTGATGTTGATTATCTTGGGGGTGCGTCATCGCCGTTTTCGATCAAGGCATGAGGCGATGGCCACCCAGCTGATGCTGCATCAAGAGCAAGTGCGAATGAACGAACAATACTTGAGTGATCAGCGGCAGTTACTGGCCATGCTGGCGCACGAAATCAAAACACCTTTGGCCAATCTTCGCATTTGGATGGAGGCAGGGGAAAAGGGACGCCCCGCAATGGAACGCGCCATTGACGATATGAAGCGGGTGATCGAACGTTGCGTGCATTCAGGGCAGTTGTCCGACCAGAGCCTACAGCCGCACATGGAGTTGCTGGACGTTGCAGAGCTCACTCGATTTGTATATTCGTCCAGCCGTCAACCTGAACGCTTGCTACTCGCCTTGCCTACAGACCCTTGCCCAGCACGAACAGATGCTCAGATACTTTCGATAGTTCTGAGTAATATATTGGATAACGCCTACAAATACAGCGCACTCAATTCACGCATCACTTTGAGGCTGACCGCCACCACCGGATCGAAAGGTATAAACGGTTGGCGTTGGCAAATTGAAAATGAAGTGGGCTCAACAGGTTGGCCCGAAGCCAGCAAGCTGTTTGAAAAGTACTACCGAAGCCCCTTGGCCCGAAAGCAATCTGGTTCCGGACTGGGCCTGTTTTTGGTAAAGGCACTCCTAGATTTGCTGAATGGGAGTGTGACCTATTCACCGAGTGACGGTTTGGTGCGGTTTGAGATTTGGCTGCCCGCCCAGCCGGGCGACCGATCGACGTGAGGCGTTGGCTTATGTTGGTTTCTGGGTTCCAGTTGGCGCAGCATAAATGGCTCTTAGCAGTTTTTTGAAGAGTTAGTTATGACATTTGCGCTGAAAATCCTAATTGTGGAAGATAACGATGACCTTCGCGAGGGGTGGATGTCATTTTTTCAGAGACAAGGGCACTTCGTGCGAGGCGCGGGTTTGGCTGCCGAAATATTGGACGAATCGGGTGATTTCACGCCCGATGTTTATGTTATCGATTTGAATCTTCCAGACGCAGACGGACTAACATTGGTAAAAAAATTGCGACAGTTTCATCCCAGTGTTGGCATCATTATCACGACCGCGCGCAGCATGATTGGGGATAAGGTCATCGGTTACGAAAGCGGTGCAGATATTTATTTCACCAAACCCGTGGACCCTGCGGAACTCTTGGCTGGCATCGCTGCCATAGCTAAAAAGCAGTGGTCACCCAACGTTGGGGCTGAGGGCTTGCATCTGAGACCTGATCGACATGTTCTAGAAGGGGTCAATGGCATCGTGGACCTGAGCCCCAACGAAACAATATTGCTGGCGGGACTGGTACGCGCCGCTGGGCAACCGCTGGCACCGTGGCAACTGGCTGAGCTTCTTGGCTTTAGTGACGAGCTGCCCACTTCAGCCGCTCTAGAAATGCGCATCGCAAGGTTACGAAAAAAATTGATTACCGCTGGCGCCGCCTCCCCGGGTATCAGAGCTGCTTACAACCGCGGCTATATGCTTTGCTGCAATATATTGATCGGCTGATCAATTCGATGGAAGAATATGCGCATATCAGCCGTCCTCTAATCGATGCACTTTGCGGTGCGCGAAACCTTGGCCATCGACTCAGCTTCGTTGCGAACTACAGCGGCCGCAGTTGCGCAATGCGCTGCGTGCCGCGCTGCAAGGCCTCGCGGGCGGTGTGCACCGAGTGCGAACCAAGCACTAAAGGATAAGGATGCCGCACGGCAGAGCCCAAAAGAAATGCGCAGTCGCCCTGCGCGCAAAACGCAATCTGCCTAGCGCCGTCTGCAAAGACCGCCGCTTCGCGCTCCAAGGTCTGCCCTGCCACCTCTAAGCGCCCTTGCTGGGCAAACGCCCAGGCCAGCGTGTGGTTGGCGGGTACTGTGTATGTCCAGCGCTCGCCATCGCGTAACTGGACCCACAGGTAATTGGCATCAAACGGCGCGGGAATTGCACTGCGCGCCTCACCATAAGCGCCCAGCAGCACCGTGACGGGGCCGGATACCGGCACGTTTTCCGGCTGGATAAATAGTGCTGAAGGCTCTGCGTTTTCATGCGAGGGCGGCAAGGAGAACCAGATTTGAAAACCTCGGATAGCGTCCTCACCCAGCGGCTTGGCGCGGTGCCAGATGCCACCGCCAGCCATCATCCACTCGATGCCGCCGCGCCGCACCCGGTCTGTCTGGCCTTGCGAGGTTTCGTGCTCGATGTCAAAGCTCAAAGGGAAAGTCAGGGTGGCAATGCCCGAGTGCGGATGAAATCCAAAATTGGGTCCGCCGCCACCTGGCGCTTCTAAGTAATCCAAAAAAACAAAGGGCTTGAGCAATTCGCCCAGATCGCCCGGGCTGAATACGCGGGTGATCGGGCCGTGGCGTTTACCAGCGGTGCGCGTCAGGATGGTGGTGGGCGCTGCCATCAGGCTGGCCCGTCCTGCGGGTCCTGTCCATCCCGGGCGAGCCAGCCGCGCCGGTAGCCCGCGCGATAGCCCAACCACGCGCCGCCGCAGGCGGCCAGAATAATTAAAATCACAATTGCTGGAACCACAGTCTTTTCCCTTGTTGCATGCGCCGGGCCTTTGCCCTGGACTGCACGTCAATATAACGCTATTGCGATGCCTGTGTGTATCGCGCACTTCACGCGGCCAGACTTGCGCCGGCCGGGCAATGTGCTCAGCAATTCTTGAAACAGCCTTGCCAAAGTCCCTCGGGCCGTAATGGCACAATGTTCCCTCAAGCACTATTGCGCAACTAGGAGTCTTCCCACATGCAACGTCGTCATCTTTTGCAAGCGGCCAGTGCCGCAAGCGTGTTTCCCGGCCTGGCTTTGGCGCAGGAAAAATACCCCAGCAAAGTCATTAACTGGATTTGTCCTTATGGCGCTGGCGGCAATGCGGATTTGCGCTCGCGTCAGCTAGCCAAGCTCATGGGCGAAATACTGGGGCAAACCATCATCGTAGACAACAAAGCGGGCGCCGGTGGCAATATAGGCACCGAGGCCATTGCCAAAGCCAAACCCGACGGTTACACCATCGGCATGGGCAATTTCGCGCCTCTGGCCGTGAACCATGCCCTGTTTAAGAAACTCAATTTCGACCCCGCTGCGGACATCACGCCGATAGCGCTGATCGAGCGCGGCCCGCTGATCCTGATGGTGCCAGCGGACTCTCCTTACAAATCGGTCAAGGATGTGGTGGCCGCGGCCAAAGCAGCGCCAGGCAAGTTGAGCTATGCGTCGGGCGGCATCGGTGGCACGCACCATTTGAGTGGTGCGTTGTTCGAGTTTGCAGCCGGTATCGACATGATCCATGTTCCTTACAAAAGCGGGGCAGCCGGTACCAACGATTTGATGGGCGGACAAGTGCAAATGATGTTCGAGCAGATGTATACCGCCATGCCGGCGATCAAAGGCGGGCGTTTGCGTGGCCTGGCGATCACCAGCAAAACGCGCTCGCCCCTAGTGCCGGACTTGCCCACCATGGGCGAGCAAGGCTACCCTGCCGTGGAAGTGTTGAATTGGCAAGGCCTGATTGGCCCCAAAGGCATGCCCGCCGACCTCATCAAAACCCTGAATGCTGCTTGCAACAAAGCACTGCAAGACCCCGATCTGCGTGAAAAAATGCTGGGCCAGGGCAATGAAATTGCCGGTGGTACCCCCGAGCAATTTGCCGCGCTTATCAAAGCCGAATCGCCGCGCTGGGGCAAGGTGGTGCGCGACGCCAAGATCGAACCGGAATAAGGCTCGTAGCTGGCAACAGCTAAGCGTCCAGTTGGGTTGGCAGCAGTCGGCCTGCTTCGTCCAAAGCCCTTGTCGGGCTAAGCGCGCGACAGGCTCGACTTACACCGCAGTGGGCGTTTGTGCCAAAGCCTGCGCCCGGCGTATGCTTTCCTGGCCGGGTAGCCACAGCGCGGTCAGTACGCCCGCCGCTGCTATGGCTGCCATCAAGGTCATCAAGGTACCAAAGCCAGCTGCCTTGACCAAAGGCCCCAGCAAATACACCGCCATGGAGCTGATGCCAAAGGAAATGGCAATGCGGGTGCCGCTGACGCGCGAGCGCATGGAGTCGTCGATATAGCGCACCACCATGGCGTCACTAAATGGTATGGCGGCAAATACCATCACCATATAGCCGATGGCGGCCACATACCATTGCCAACCGCTGGTTTGCGAAGCCAAGGCAAAGGCCAGGCACTGCAGCAGCAAAATAGATACAAATAAAGGCTTGACGGCCACCCGGTCCAGCAAGCGCCCGACCACCAGTTGCGCCAAGGATCCAACGGCATACACCGCGGCCAGCAGAATGCCCAAGGTAGACGGGTCGCTGACCAAGCCGTGCAATCTATCGGCCAGCAACTGCGCGTTGCCGTTGGTGGTGAAGTTGAACAACAAGCTGGTGGTCGTCGCGGTGATCACCATGACCAGAAAAGTGCGCAGCACCAAGGTCTTTGGCATTTGCACGCTGGCTGCGCGGTTGCGCGCAGGTGTGGCCGATTCCGCTGGGGCATGCCAAGCAAACATCAAGCCCAGACCCATACAGACCAAGGCTGGCACCACAAAGGCCATGCGCCAGCCGAAATGCTCCACCAAAAATCCAGTGGACAAAGCCGCAGCCGCGATACCCAGGTTACCCGCCAGCCCATTCACGCCTATGGTCCAGCCCGGTCGCTGCGCGCTTTGCACCAGCATGGGAATGCCCACCGGATGGTAAATCGAGGAAAAAGCGCCTAAGACCACTAGAGCGATCGCCATCTCCAGTGGCGTGCGGGTACAGGCCACGGCCAGCGCAGACAGGCCCATCCCAAAAAAGAAGACCAGTATCATGCGGCGCCGGCCCCATAAATCGCCCAGACGCCCAGAGGGTACCGAGCCCAAACCAAACAGCACGAAAGCGCCGGTGGTGTACGGCATCATGTCTTCCCAGCGCGCCAGGCCGAAGTCCTTGGCAATAGCGCCTACGGCAGCGGCAAAAATCAGCAAAAACAAATGATCCAGTGCGTGGGCCAAGTTAAGCAAGATTTGTGTGGTGCGGTTCATCAGCCCATTCTAGGGGTCGGGCATTTGGGTGCGGTCTCATGGCCAAGCGCTGCTTTGTCGCCTAGTGGACGGGGCGCTGCGGGCCGATGCGCCGACAATCGCGCGCATCCACCTAGGCCGCCACCATGACGCAATCGACATCCGTACCCGAACAAAGCCATTACCGCATCTGCCCTTTGTGCGAGGCCTGTTGTGGCCTGGAAGTACGTACCCAAGGCGATCAAGTAATCAGCATCCGCGGCGCAGAGCAGGATGTGTTTAGCCACGGCTATATCTGCCCCAAAGGCGTATCGCTCAAAGACCTGCATGAAGACCCGGACCGCTTGCGCACCCCGCTGATCAAGCGCGATGGACAATTTATAGAGGCAAGCTGGGAAGAAGCCTTTGCCGAAATACACAAGCGCTTGCCACCACTGATCGAGGCCCATGGTGGCGATACCGTAGGCTGCATCGTGGGCAATCCGGTGGCGCACAAAATTGGGCTCTTGGCTTACTTTCCGCGCTTGGTGCGCGCCATCGGCACGCGCAATATTTTTTCTGCTTCCTCGCTGGACCAAATACCCAAGCAATTGAGCAATGGCCTGATGTTTGGCGATTGGAATACGCTGGCCGTGCCGGATATCGAGCGCAGCGACTTCCTGTTGATTTTGGGCGCTAACCCGGTGATCAGTAATGGCAGCTTATGGACGGTGCCCGATTACCGGGGCAAAGCCCGCGCCATGCGCGAGCGCGGCGGGCGCATCGTCGTCGTGGACCCGCGCCGCACTGAAACGGCGGCGCAGGCGGATTTGCACTTGCCTATCCAACCCGGCGGCGATGCCTTCTTTTTATTGGGCCTGGTACACACCTTGTTTGCAGAAAACCTGCTGCGTCTGGGCCGGCTGGAGCCGTATTTGGCGGGCCTGGATGCGCTGCGCGAGGCTGTGCGGGAATTCAACCCTGAGCGCATGGCATCTGCCTGCGGCATAGCTGCAGCAACCCAGCGCCGTGTTGCGCGCGAACTGGCGCAGGCCGAGCGCGCCGTGGTGTATGGGCGCATAGGCACTTGCACCCAGCGCTTTGGCACGGTCAATAGCTGGCTGGTCGATGTGCTCAATATCCTTACCGGCAACTTGGACCGGGAAGGCGGCGCCATGTTTACCAAAGCCGCCGCCTTTGCGGTCAACACCAGCGGCACACCGGGCCAGGGGCGCGGTGTGATTACCGGCAGGCGCCACAGCCGTGTGTCGAAGGCGCCCGAAGTGTTTGGTGAATTCCCCATCACCTGTCTGGCAGAAGAAATCGAAACACCAGGCCCCGGTCAGATCAAGGCCCTGATCTGCATTGGCTCCAACCCGGTACTTTCCACGCCCCAGGGGCCACGCATTGCCAAAGCCCTGGGCTCTTTGTCCTTTATGCTGAGTTTGGACATTTACCTCAACGAGACCAGCCGCCATGCCGACGTGATCCTGCCTGGCCTCTCGCCCTTGGAGGATGTGCATTACGACATCGCCTTCCCGCAGTTTTCTTACCGCAACCATGCGCGCTTTAGCGGGGCCGTGTTCCCCAAGCCTGCGGGCTTTCCCGAAGAGTGGCAAACCCTGCTGCACTTGGCCGACATCATCCAGGGCAAAGCAGATGCTGCATTGGCAGGCCCCGAACAAGGGCCCGAAGCCCTGATCGACCAAGCCCTGCGCGCGGGGCCTTATGGACTGACGCTAGATCAAGTCAAAGCTGCGCCCGGTGGCATCGACTTGGGGGCTTTGCAAAGCCGCCTACCGGAGATGCTGCGCACGCCCTCCGGAACGATTGAGTTGGCACCACCTATGGTGCTGGCCGACCTGGTGCATGTAGAGGCTGCATTGGGCAGCGTGTCCGATGGCATGCTGCTGATTGGCCGGCGCGATATGCGCTCTGGCAATAGCTGGATGCACAACCTGCCGGTGCTGGCCAAAGGCCCCGAGCGCTGTACCTTGCTGATCCACCCGCAAGACGCCGCCCGCTTGGGGTTGGCGCAAGGGGCTTTGGCACAACTAAGCGCGCAAGGCATTACGCTAAGCGCGCCGGTGGACATCAGCGAGGACATGATGCCCGGCGTGGTCAGCCTGCCGCACGGCTGGGGACACGACCTACCGGGCAGTCAACTGCAAGTAGCGGCGCGCCGACCCGGCGTCAACCTCAATGCATTGCTGAGCGACGGCGCACGCGATCCGCTATCGGGCAATGCCGTTCTCAGTGGCGTGCCGGTGCAGGTGACGGCGATGGTCGGACGCCCATAGACGGTGCGCTGTTATGCGGGCTGGGCCCATTGCCCTTGCCGCTACCAGCGTTTTTGGCACGACAGATCGTTGCTCAGACCAAAGTGATGATTGAAAACGCAAAAAGCGCCTAAGATTTCTCTTAAGCGCTTTTTGCGTTTTCTGGTGGGCGATGCAAGTTTCGAACTTGCGACCCCTGCCCAGTGTGAAGATTCCGGCAGTTTGCCAATTTCCTATTTTAAATCAATAACTTAGCTAGTTTCCAAACCATTAAAGTAGTATACAAGTAGTATACTTGATAGATCCAAAAGTTGGATTTTTATGATCATTTATAACAAAAAGAAATAAAACCGTAAAGACTCTTTACGCTTGTACGTTTTGAAGTCTAGTCAACATCATCACCAGTGCTTCGAAGTAACAAGAGCTAGGTGGCTTTCCTAACAATGATAGAGTAATCTTGAACTTAGCTGAGGAGACTTGCATGAACAATTCCGAATCTAAAAAGCGACTCGAGGCTCTTCGGAAATCTAAATTTTTTTCACCTGAAATACAGGACGCATTGCGCTTCGCAATCGAAAAACTCTCGGATGCGCAATACCATTTGGACCAGATCCCAAAGCCTGTCATGGCCAACAAGCGTTGGAGCCAGGCTGAGGAAAGCCAGATCGTTGCACTCCTACTGGATGGAAACTCCATAGAAGTCATTGCAAATAATGTAGAACGAAGCTCTAACAGCGTCTTCAGTCGACTCCACCATCTTGGCATCATCTCAATCAATAGCACTAAGGTGATTGATTTCAAACATCGAGAGGTCGAGTTCAAAGAAGAGCACCCTGCAATTGATCTCAACAGGAAATGTGTTGAGTGCGGCGAACCGGTGGGATCAAAGAGGCTAACGAAGAATCCAAATTTTTACCGGTGCGAAACTTGCCAGTCAAATTATGAGGCAAATAGAAAAAATGCATAGAGTTTTTCCTTTGTTCTCTTTCCAAAAAACGGACAAACCTAGAAATAAATTTTCTGTGATGTACCACTTAAGAATGCAGCAGAATCCAAGTTAAATTAAGTCGCCAGAAATCGAGCAAAGGCTCATCCTATGAGCCTGGAATCAGTTAAATTAGGTCTTCGCTTCTGGATGCGCGCGCTAACAAAATGACCGATTTTTGACTCACTTGGAACTCAAACGATGAACCTTAAACACGTGCCACTCAAATATCATGGTCTCTTCACTCGGGTGAAAATCGAGAAA
>JBBAPY010000066.1:0-12916 GCA_040400635.1 Rhodoferax sp. | reverse complement strand
GGCCTTGACCGTGGTGGCGCAAAGCATGGTGCCTTCGCAGTGGCGGGTGCTTGGCGATGAGCAGCAATTGCCGCGCTTACCGGAGATAGAGATTGCTTTGCACCGGGCGCCTGGCAATTTGGCGCCTGCGGTCGCGCTGTTGGAAGCCCAATTGGTTGAGGCGGTGCAAATGGATAGGCCCATAGCCGTGCGTGATGCGCAACGCCAGGACGCTGGCTGAGCGCAGCGGCGACTCATCTACACTGCAAAGCTACAGCCATCACCGTTGGCGCCGTGACCCCTCTCGTCCGACACGCACTTCCCTAGCCTGTTTCATTTTTGTGCCAATCTGCGCATGTCCACCAAACCATCCTCCCACAGCCCCTTGGCCGAGCGCCTGCGTCCACGCTCCCTAGCCGAGGTCATTGGGCAGGAGCAGGTGCTGGGCGAGGGCATGGCGCTGCGGCTGGCTTTTGAATCGGGCACGCCACACAGCTGCATTTTGTGGGGCCCGCCAGGTACCGGTAAAACTACCATTGCGCGTTTGATGGCCGATGCTTTTGACGCCGACTTCATCAGCATCAGCGCAGTGCTGGGCGGCATCAAAGAAATTCGCGAAGCGGTGGAGCGGGCGCAACTGGCGCGCGATGGCCTGACGCAGCGGCGCACCCTGGTGTTTGTGGACGAAGTACACCGCTTTAACAAAAGCCAGCAGGATGCTTTTTTGCCGCATGTGGAAAGCGGCTTGTTTACCTTTATTGGTGCCACTACCGAAAACCCTTCGTTCGAGGTCAACTCGGCGCTTTTGTCGCGTGCGGCGGTGTATGTCTTGCAGCCCTTGGGTGAAGAGGCGCTCGCGCAATTGATTGCCAAAGCGCGCGCTTTGGATGCGGTGCCTGCGCTGGACGATGCCGCTGCGCAGCGCCTGGTGGGCTATG
Organism: Rhodoferax sp.; assembly: GCA_040400635.1. Lineage (GTDB taxonomy): Bacteria > Pseudomonadota > Gammaproteobacteria > Burkholderiales > Burkholderiaceae_C > Allorhodoferax. The sequence continues at coordinate 11,999 of JBBAPY010000066.1, read as the reverse complement.
CCGATGGCGATGCGCGCCGCTTGCTCAATACCTTGGAGACTTTGGCCGCCGCAGCACAGCAGGAAAAGCGTGCCCAGATTGACGAGGCCTGGCTGCTCAAAGTGCTCGGTGAGCGCATGCGTCGCTACGACAAAGGCGGCGAACAGTTCTACGACACGATTTCGGCATTGCATAAATCGGTGCGCGGCTCGGATCCGGATGCCGCACTGTATTGGTTCGTGCGCATGCTCGATGGTGGTGCCGAGCCCCGTTATCTGGCGCGGCGATTGATTCGCATGGCCAGCGAGGATATTGGCCTGGCCGATCCGCGCGCATTGCGTATGGCCCTCGATGCAGCAGAGGTGTACGAACGCCTGGGCAGTCCCGAAGGCGAATTGACACTGGCCCAGTGTGTGGTCTATTTGGCGATGGCACCTAAATCCAATGCGGTGTACAAGGCGTTCAAGGAAGTCAAAGCACTGGTTAAAAAAGAGGGAACACGCCCGGTGCCACTGCATTTGCGCAATGCACCCACCGCTTTGATGAAAGATCTGGACTACGGAAAAAACTACCGCTATGCCCACGACGAGGACGGCGCTTTTGCGGCGGGCGAGCGCTATTTGCCTGAAGGGATGGAAGACATGCAGTTTTACCAGCCCGTAGAGCGCGGGCTGGAAATTCGGATTGCAGAAAAATTGCGCGAGTTGCGCGCGCGCAATGCGGCCGCCAAAGAGCGCGCTTAAAGTCTGTTCTTTGTGGCTATCTGCATTTGTAGAGGCGGGTAAACCCCGAACCTTGGAAACCGCCTTGTGACGGGTCAAATGGCTAGAATCTCAGGATGCGGCAATGGGCCTGCAGTCCCCTACTGCAACTGGCCGGTTGATTGCTGTCAAACGCTTAGCGCGCACCAGGGTTCGCATCTGGCCCGGTCATCCAACTTCGGAGTTATCTATGGATATTTTTGTACAGCAGGTCATTAACGGCCTGGTGCTGGGCAGCATGTATGCGCTCATCGCCCTGGGCTACACCATGGTGTACGGCATCATTAACCTGATTAATTTCGCCCACGGTGAAGTCATGATGGTGGGGGCGCTGACCAGCTGGACCGTGATCGGCTTGCTGCGCCCGGCGCATCCGGACTGGCCCGGCTATGTGATTTTGTTGATCGCCCTGGTGGTGGCCTGTGGGGTGGCAGCGGTACTCAATTTCATCATTGAAAAAATCGCCTACCGCCCTTTGCGCAACAGCCCCAAACTGGCCCCCTTGATTACCGCCATCGGCATGTCCATTCTCTTACAGACCCTGGCCATGATTATCTGGAAGCCCAACTTCAAGTCCTACCCCACCTTACTGCCTAGCGAACCCTTCAATATATTGGGTGCGGTGATCACACCCACGCAGGTCATGATCTTGGTCTTCACGGCCGTATCCCTGGCGCTGCTGACCTGGCTGGTCAATTTCACCAAGCTCGGACGTGCCATGCGTGCCACCGCCGAAAACCCGCGCGTGGCCGGGCTTATGGGGGTCAAACCCGATGTGGTGATTTCGGCTACTTTTGTGATCGGCGCGGTATTGGCCGCGATTGCTGGTGTGATGTATGCCTCCAACTATGGAACGGCGCAGCACGCCATGGGCTTTTTGCCCGGCCTCAAAGCTTTTACCGCAGCGGTATTTGGCGGTATCGGTAATTTGGCAGGCGCAGTGGTGGGTGCGATTTTGCTGGGCCTGATTGAATCGATTGGCGCGGGCTATATCGGCGACTGGACTGGCGGTGTGCTGGGTAGCCATTACTCGGACATCTTTGCCTTTGTGGTGCTCATCATCGTCTTGACCCTGCGCCCCTCGGGACTGCTGGGCGAGCGCGTGGCAGACCGGGCTTAAGGGGAAGATGGCCATGACACAAAAAAGTTTGATTCGTTACGCGCTGATTGCGGCGCTCATGCTGGTGTTTCCGCTAGTTTTACAAACCTTTGGGAACGCCTGGGTGCGTATTGCCGATATGGCCTTGCTCTATGTACTGCTCGCGCTGGGGCTCAACATCGTGGTGGGCTATGCCGGTTTGCTGGACTTGGGTTACGTCGCTTTTTTTGCGATCGGCGCCTACAGCTATGGCCTGCTCAATTCACCGCACCTGACCGAAACATTCGCCTGGTTGGCCGCTGCCTATCTCACCGGTATGCATACGCCGATTTGGCTGGTGCTGATGCTGGGCGCAGGCCTGGCCGGCATCTTCGGCGTGCTGCTGGGCGCGCCCACGCTGCGACTGCGTGGCGACTACTTGGCCATTGTGACGCTGGGCTTTGGTGAAATTATTCGTGTGTTCTTGAACAATATGGACAACCCGGTCAATATCACCAACGGCCCCAAAGGCATAGGGCAAATCGATTCGCTGCAGTTTTTTGGCATCAACATCGGTAAAAAAATGGTGTTAGGTGGCATCGAATTTGCCTCGGTGTCGCTGTACTACTACCTGTTTCTGGCGCTGGTCTTGATCAGTATTTTGATCTCACACCGCCTGGAGCAATCGCGCATAGGTCGCGCCTGGATGGCCATACGCGAAGACGAAATTGCAGCCAAGGCCATGGGCATCAACACCCGCAACCTCAAGCTTGCCGCCTTTGGCATGGGCGCGACTTTTGGCGGTGTCTCAGGCGCCATGTTCGCGTCCTTCCAAGGCTTTATTTCGCCCGAGTCCTTTAGCCTGATGGAGTCGGTGATGATCGTGGCCATGGTGGTGCTCGGCGGCATCGGGCATTTGCCCGGCGTGATTTTGGGGGCGGTGCTGCTCTCGGCGCTGCCCGAGGTCTTGCGCTACGTGGCCGGCCCCTTGCAAACCATGACTGACGGGCGCCTGGATGCCTCCATCTTGCGCCAGCTGCTCATTGCCCTGGCCATGGTGACCATCATGCTGATGCGCCCCCGCGGCCTGTGGCCCTCTCCTGAGCACGGTAAATCATTGGCTAACGGGCCTAAAGCTTAAGCAAGGGGATGCATATGACAACAGCAGCAACATCCTCGTCCAAAGACATTGTTTTACAAGTCTCCGGCGTGTCCAAACGCTTTGGTGGCTTGCAAGCCTTAAGCGATGTAGGTATCACGATTGAACGCGGGCAGGTTTATGGCCTGATAGGCCCCAACGGCGCGGGCAAGACCACCTTCTTTAACGTGCTGACCGGTTTGTACACCCCAGACAGCGGCAGCTTTGCATTGGCCGGCAAGGCCTACCAACCGACGGCGGTGCATACCGTAGCCAAAGCCGGTATTGCCCGTACCTTCCAAAACATCCGCCTGTTTGCCGAAATGACGGCACTGGAAAACGTGATGGTGGGCCGCCATGTGCGCACCCATTCGGGTCTCTTAGGTGCGATGTTGCGCACCGCTGGCTTCAAAGCCGAAGAGGCGCAAATTGCCCAACGCGCGCAGGAGCTGCTGGAGTATGTGGGCATCGGCAAGTTCGCCGATTACAAGGCACGCACCTTAAGCTATGGCGACCAGCGCCGCTTGGAAATCGCCCGTGCGCTGGCGACCGATCCGCAACTCATTGCGCTGGACGAGCCGGCAGCGGGTATGAATGCCACCGAAAAAATCATGCTGCGCGAACTCATCGACCGCATTCGCAATGACCAGCGCACGATTTTGCTCATTGAGCATGACGTCAAATTGGTCATGGGATTGTGCGACCGCGTCACCGTGCTGGACTATGGCAAGCAGATTGCCGATGGCACGCCGAGCGAAGTGCAAAAAGACAGCAAAGTGATCGAAGCCTACCTGGGTACCAGCGGCCACTAAACCCTCTTCATCTACCGGGGTGGCGTGTGCCACCCTAGAAGGAAAGCATATGACCAGCAATACATTGCTCCAAGTGACCGGACTGCAAGTCGCCTATGGCGGCATCCAGGCCGTCAAAGGGGTGGATTTCGAAGTCCGCGAAGGCGAATTAGTAACCCTGATTGGCTCCAACGGTGCGGGTAAGACCACCACCATGAAAGCCATTACCGGCACGCTCCCATTGGCCGGAGGCGACATCGCCTATAGGGGCAAAAGCATACGCGGCCAAGGGCCCTGGGACCTGGTCAAGCAAGGCCTGGCCATGGTGCCCGAAGGGCGCGGCGTGTTCACGCGTATGTCCATTATGGAAAACCTGTACATGGGCGCCTACATCCGCGATGACAAGCAGGGCATCGAGGACGATATCGAAAAAATGTTTGTTATCTTCCCGCGTCTCAAAGAGCGGCGCACGCAATTGGCCGGCACCATGTCCGGCGGCGAGCAGCAAATGCTGGCCATGGGCCGGGCCTTGATGAGCCGACCTAAAGTGCTGCTGCTGGACGAACCCTCCATGGGCTTGTCGCCCTTGATGGTGGACAAAATTTTTGAAGTAGTCCAAGACGTGTTTGCGCAAGGTGTGACGGTGCTCTTGGTGGAGCAAAACGCCAGCCGTGCTTTGTCCATAGCCAACCGCGGCTATGTGATGGAGTCGGGCATCATCACCATGCACGGGGACGCTAAGCACATGCTCAATGACCCCAAAGTGCGTGCTGCTTATCTGGGCGAATAAGGCCCGCAGGCGCTATAGCGCATGTATTACCGCTACCCCCTGATTTTGCTGCTGGTGACAGTGGTGTGGGGCATGACGTTTCCGGTTCTGAAGGTGGCCACCGGTTTGCTCAGCGGCGTGGAAATTACGACCTTGCGTTTTTGCATTGCAGCGCTGTGTATGCTGCCCTTTGTGCGCGGCATCAGCCCCGCCGCCTGGCGCGATGGCTTTTGGCTCGGCGCGCTGGCGCTATTTTCCATGGCTGCCCAGGCCTATGGTTTGCAGTTCATTGCTTCTAACCGCAGCGCTTTTCTCACTAGCCTGAATGTGCTGATGGTGCCTCTGCTGGGCTTTTTGCTGGGGGGACGGCCAGCCTGGCGCATATTTGTTGCGGCGGCACTGGCCTGTTTGGGCATAGGCATGATGTCGTACGACGGCGAGGCCCACCTGTGGGCCGACGCCGCCACCTTGCTGGCGGCTCTGGCCTACGCGGTCTACACCATGGGAATGTCGGCGCGTGCGCGCTTGCACAAGGCGGTGCAACTGGCATCGGCCCAAGTCTGGTGCATGGCGGCGATGGGCCTGGTGTGGATGCTGCTCGATAGCGGGCCGGCGCGGTTGCTCAGCCTGCCCGCGACGCTCAGTATGGAAGTCCTGCTTGGCCTGCTTTTTTTAGGCGCCCTGGCTTCGGCCGCCACCTTCTTTTTGCAGGCCTTGGCGCAGACCCATGTGTCGGCGGAGCAGGCGGCCATTATTTATGCGATGGAACCGGTGTTTGCCGCATTATTTGCTTGGTTCTATCTGGCCGAGGTGATGAGCCCCATGGCCCAGACCGGTGCGTTGGTAGTTATTTTTGCGGTGCTGCTGAGCCAACGACCAGGCGCGGTGCAAGCGCAAAGCACCGGTGAACCGCCTAATGCTTATCTGCCTCCGAAGTAAAGGCGTCAGCAAAAAACTCTTCAGCAGGCAAGCCGGCCAGCGCACAAAAGTCGCGCCGTGCAGAGTCCACCACCACCGGTGCGCCGCAGGCATAGACCTGGTGGCCGGACAAATCGGGAAAATCTTCCAGCACCGCTAGGTGGACAAAACCGGTGCGCCCTTGCCATGCATCTTCAGGCAGGGCGTCGGACACCACGGGCACATAGTGCATATGGGGCATAGCGGCACACTGCGCTTGCACCCAGTCGTCCATGTACAGATCGGCCGGCCGGCGCCCGCCCCAGTAGAGTGTGACCGGGCGCTCGATACCGCAATGCTGCATGTGCTCTAGCAAGGCCTTGAGCGGCGCGAAACCAGTGCCCGAGGCCAGAAATACCATCGGTTTTTCCGAGTCTTCGCGCAGGAAAAATGAGCCCATAGGCCCCTCGATGCGCAATATGTCTTTTTCCTTCATCGAACCGAATACCAGGTCGGTAAAGCGGCCACCGGGCATATGGCGGACATGCAGTTCTACGCCCGGGCCGTGGCTGGGCGCATTGGCCATGGAGTAAGAGCGGCGCGCACCGTCGCGCAAAATGAACTCGACATACTGCCCCGCGCGGTACACAAAAGCGTCGTTGGCCGGCAGTTGCAGTTGCATCACTACCACGTCGTCCGTCTTGCGTACCAGGCTGCTCACGCGGGTCGGCATTTTTTTCACCGGCAGCGCACCGGCAGGCGTTACCTGGCGCGATTCGAGCGTGATATCGCTCAGGGCGCTGGCGCTGCAAGTGAGCACAAAACCCTGCCCCTCTTCTTCTACGCTCAGTGCCTTACGCTGGAAATTGCTGTGCTGGACTTGGCCTGATACCAATTTGCATTTGCAGGAACCGCAGGCGCCGTCTTTGCAGCCGTAGGGCAGGCCAATACCCTGGCGGATACCGGCGGCGAGCAGGCTTTCGCCGGTTTGGGCTTGAAACTGAATGCCGCTGGGCTGAACCGAGATGGCGAAAGAGGCGGCGCTGGCATTCATCGTTATGGTTATCCTTGGGGTTTTCAACGAGCACAAACCCCGATTTTGCCCTCAAACCAAAGCCCCTTAGGGGCCTTGCCCGCACGCTTTCGGCGTAGCCGCTTGCTAATCATCGGCTGCGGTGACGTAGGTTTGCGTGTGGCCCGCCTGCTCGCGCCTCATATGCGCGTGCTGGCGCTCACTTCGCAAGCGTCGCGGCTGGCACCCCTGCGCGCGGCGGGTGTCACACCGCTTTTGGGTAATTTGGACGATCCGCGCAGCCTGCGTCGCCTGGCGGCTTTGGGCCAGCGCGTGCTGCATTTGGCGCCGCCTGCGCCCACCGGCAGCCGGGATGTGCGTAGTGCCCATGTGTTGCAAGCCTTGCGCCTGCGGCCGGGGCCTGTGGCCTTGGTGTATGGGTCCACCACCGGCGTCTATGGCGATTGCCAGGGGCAAAGGGTCTCTGAATTGCGCGCCCTGCAGCCCCAAACCGAGCGCGCCAAGCGCCGCGTGGATGCGGAAAGCCATGTGCGCCATTTTGGGCGTGCCACGGGGGCGCAGACGCGCGTGTTGCGCATTCCGGGCATTTACGCGCCCGACCGGGAGGGTGGCACGCCGCTGGCGCGATTGCAAAAGAGCACGCCGGTACTGGTGTCTGACGAGGACGTCTACACCAACCACATCCATGCCGACGACTTGGCGCGCGCCTGTGTGTTGGCCCTGTGGCGCGGACGCGCGCTAGGGGTCTACAACGTCAACGACGATGCAGTCCTGAAAATGGGCGACTATATGGATGCTGCCGCAGCCCTTTATGGCTTGCCGCCACCACCACGTTTGCAGCGCGCTACCTTGGAGCATGTCTTGTCGCCCATGCAAATGAGTTTTTTGGCGGAGTCCCGGCGCATGGACAACCGGCGCATGAAGCGGGAACTGCGTCTGGTGCTGCGTTACCCCAGCGTGCTGGGCGGTTTGGCGGCGGGCTTGCCGCAGCGCAGCACCTGAGGCTTTAGCCTGCTTGGTTTGTGGCCTCAGAGCGGTGGGCTGTCCCCGCTATCGGCGGCACCGGACTTAGGCGTGTAGGCCCATAGCAGCGCGCGCCAGATCACCCAGCTGCACAGCAGGGTGATAGGCCCGGCCCAGAGCACATCGCTCAGCCAATGCGCCATGTCGGCCATCCGGGCAAAGCCTATCAAGGCTGCGGCGCCCAGGCCGGTCACAGCCCATAGCCTGCGATTGCGCGGCGACAGCAACAGCAGTGACGCAAAGAAAAAACCGCAGGCTACATGGCCACTGACAAAGGAGCAATTGTTATTGCATTGGTCGGTGATCAGGCCGGCGCGGGTAAACAACTGGGTGCCGCCAAAGTTTTGCACTTCGTAGGGACGCGAACGCTGCCAGTGTTCTTTAAAGCCGCTATTGACCAGCAAGCCCGGCCCCAGGGCGCCCGACAGCACCACGAAAGCCAGCGGCAGGCGCCACTGGCGGTATGTAGGGCGCAGACTGGCCACGATCCAGCCGGCCAGCGCCAGAAAAACCAGACCACGGAAAATGGCTGGTATGTAAAGGTTTATCAGTTCCACCCACCACCATTGAATAATCTGCTGCTCGGCGCCCGGCCCGGCAAACCAGGCTGCTGCGTGCAGGTCCAGTTCGGGCCAGAGGGTTGGCACCATAGCAAGAACTGCCAAGCCGAGCACGAGGTGCCAGAACAGGGCTGGCGCGCGCTTTGGGGTGCTGGCTGATGAATGAGGGAGGTCTGGAGTCAATGGTCTTGGGTATTGGGTTGTAGCCTCGGGCGCCTGGGCTGGGTCTAGGCGCTGTCTTACGCGGAGCAATTATCGTTCGACGTGGCAGGCCTGGGGTTGTATGGCAATGCCTTGCCGGCGTGTAAAGCCTGTCAACCAGAGGCATGACCACACCGTTAAGCAGCCATCAACACCCCTGCTTTACCCGGCGTAAAGTGCAAACTGGCTGCATAGCCGCAAGGAGATACCTATGAAAACTTGCTTTCTAAGCCTATTGGCGCTATGCGCCGCAGGCGCGGGATGGGCCCAAGATGTGGGTCGGGTGATTTCCTCCACGCCCATCATCCAGCAGGTGGCCGTGCCGCACCGGGTGTGCAATACCGAGCAAATCAGTTACCAGCAGCCCAGCAGTGGTGCTGGGGCTATCTTGGGCGCGCTGGCCGGAGCAGCGATCGGTAACTCGGTGGGCGGGCGCGGCGCGGAGCGCGCTGCGGCCACAGCCATCGGCATGGTGGGCGGCGCGGTCATTGGCGACCGGGTGGAGGGGCCCGGCGGTGAGCGCGTCCAAAATGTGGAGCGTTGCACCATGCAAAATTTCGTGGAAAACCGCACCAGCGGCTACCAAGTCTTGTACGAATTCGGCGGCAAACAATATAGCGTGCAAATGGCCCAGGACCCCGGCCCCTCGATTGCGCTGCAAGTTGCCCCGGCCAACGGCCTGATGTCCCAGGCACCTGCACAAACTACCGTGATTTCCTCTTCCAACCCGGTGTACACCCAGCCCAGTGTTACTTATATCAGCGTGCCCGCACCGAGCGTGTATTACCCCGCTGCTACGTACCGCCCCATGTTCACGCCCACCGTGGTAATTCCCTGGGGCTATCGACACCACGATCGCCACTTCTGGCGTTAACTCAGCCGGTTTTTGGTGGCCTGGTGGCTGGTATCGTCGCTAGGCCTTTGCCATGCAGACTCGCCTAAGCCCCTTCAGGACACATCCAGCGTCGGGTCCGTAATCGGGCCGGTACCGCTGAAGCGGTTCATGGCCAGATAAATCACCGGCGTAATAAACAGGGTGATGGCCTGGGAAAACACCAGTCCGCCCACTACTGCCAGACCTAAAGGCTGGCGCAATTCGGCACCCGCACCCACGCCCAGGGCAATTGGCAATGCGCCAAATAGGGCGGCCAAGGAGGTCATCATGATCGGGCGAAAGCGCATCAGGCAAGCGGTGTGAATAGCTTCCTGCGGGCTCATGCCTTGTTCGCGCTGGGCTTGCAAGGCGAAGTCAATCATCATGATGGCGTTTTTCTTGACGATACCGATCAGCATCATCACCCCAATGGTGGCGATCAGCGTCAGGTCTTGCCCGAATAACATCAAAGTCGCCAGTGCCCCCATGGCCGCCGAGGGCAAGCCCGCCAGAATCGTCAGTGGGTGGATATAGCTCTCATACAGCACGCCCAGCAGAACATAAATCACCAGCAGCGCCGCCACGATTAAGACCACCTGGCCGCCCTGCGAGCTTTTGAATACCGCTGCATCGCCACCATAAGAGGTGATGATCGACGAAGGCAGTTGAATGGTCTCGCGGGCCTGGTCGATTTTGGTGGTTGCATCGCCCAGGGCCGCGCCCGGCGCCAGGTTGAAGGAAATGGTGACTGCTTGCAATTGGCCGACGTGGTTGATGGCGGTGGCACCCATCATGCGCTCGACCGTGGTGAAGTTGCTAATGGGCACCAGGGCGCCGGTGCTGGCGCGCACATAGATGCCCGCCAGGGCCTGCTCATCTTGTTTGGCTTCTGGCGCGACTTCCATGATGACCTGGTAGCTGTCAGTCGGCAGGTAAATGGTGGACACTTGACGTTCGCCGAAGGCGCTGAACAGGGCCGAGCGCACCGCCTCCATGCTGACCCCCAGGCTATTGGCCCTATCGCGGTCGATTTTGAGCTGCGCTTGCAGGGCGCGGAACTGCGCGTCGCTGGTGACATCGCGGAACAAAGGGTCGCCGCGCAATTTTTCTTGCAACTTAGCGGCCCAGGTATTGAGCTCATCGGCGCGCACGCTTTGCAGCACATACTGGAATTGCGCTTTGCTGGAGCGGGCACCCAATTGCAAGTTTTGAACTGGGCGCATGAAGACGTTCAAACCCGCGATAGAGCGCATTTTTTTACGTAAATTTTCAATCACTTTTTTCGCCGGGAGGCGCTTGGACGACGGTTTGAGCGTGACAAACATGCGGCCCGAATTTTGGCCATTATTGCCGCCGATAAAGGAGTTCACTGCCTCCACGTTTTCATCGTTGCGGATGATGTTGGCAGCACGTTCTTGCAGCTTGATCATGGCGGGAAAGGAAATATCTTCGTTGGCCTCGGTGGTCACGGTGATTTGCCCGATGTCCTCCTCCGGGAAAAACCCTTTGGGGATGATGTTGACCAAATACACCGTACCAAAGAAGGTGGCAAAGGCAATCAGCAAAATAGTTTTGCGCCAGCGCAGTGACAGGTTGAGCAAGCGGGTGTAGCCCGCGAGCATGGCGTCAAAGCCGCGTTCAAAGAAACGCACGATCGCGCCCGGTTTGGCTTGGTGCGACTCCGCTTTCAAAAAGCGGCTAGCCAGCATGGGCACCAGGGACAGGGATACAAAGGCCGACACCACAATAGCCAGGCTGACCACGACAGCGAATTCGTGGAATAGCAAGCCGATGACACCCGGCATAAAAAAGATGGGAATGAAGACCGCGATCAATGAGGTGGAAATCGACACAATCGTGAAGCCCACTTCCCGCGAACCCATGATCGCCGCACTGAAGGGTGCCTCGCCGTTCTCCACATGGCGGATGATGTTCTCCAGCACCACGATGGCGTCGTCCACCACCAGACCTACGGCCAGGGTCATGCCGAGCAGAGAAATATTGTCCAGGCTGTAACTCATGCCCCACAGCAGGGCGATCGCACCCATCAACGAAATAGGCAGAGACAACGTAGGGATGGCCGTGGCCACAAAGCGGCGCAGGAACAAAAAGATCACCAGCACCACCAGGGCCACGGTGCCGGCCATGGTGAGCGATACATCATGCAGCGCATCGCGCACCGAGATGGAGCGGTCGTTGATTGGCATCATCACCACCGAGCCAGGCATTTGCGACTGCAAATTGGGTAGGGCCGCGCGTATGGTGTCGACCACTTTGACGGTGTTGGCGCCCGGTTGCCGTTGCACAGCGATCGTGATGGCGTTTTCGCCGTTGAAGGTGGCCCAGGCGCGCGTATTCTCCACGCCGTCCTCGACCTTGGCCACATCGCGCAGGCGCACCGGATTACCGCCTTTGTTGCTGATGATCAGGTTGGCGAACTCGCGCGCGCTGCTTAGTTGCTTGTTGGCCTGTAAAACCAGGGTCTGGCTTGGGCCGTCCAGAGTCCCTACCGGTGTGTTTACGTTGGCGGCGCGCAAGGCGGCACTGACCTCGTCCAGGCCGATATTCATACTTGCCAGCGATTCTGGTCTCACGCGAACCCGTACCGCGAAGCGTTTGGCACCGTAAATATTGACCTGCGCCACGCCATCGATGGTGGACATCGTGGGAGAAATCAAATGCTCGGCGTAGTCCTGCAATTCCTGCGGCGAGAGCGAGGGCGAGGTCAGGGTCAGAAAAAGAATAGGTGCGTCGGCAGGGTTGACTTTGCGATAGGAGGGCGGATTGCTCATATCCGGCGGCAAGTTGCGCTGGGCACGCAGCAAGGCGGCCTGCACATCGACGGCGGCGGCATCGATATTGCGGCCTTCTTCAAACTCCAGGGTCAGGGTGGTT
>JBBAPY010000065.1:0-13147 GCA_040400635.1 Rhodoferax sp. | reverse complement strand
ACGCGCTTGCCGCTGGGCGCGGCGCGGGTGAACAAGGGCTTGCCTGGGTGGGCCATCAAGTAGTCGGTGGCGTAGCGCTGCAATTGGCCGATTTCTACGGGCTTGTCCTCTTGGGTGTTGCGCACGCAGGCCTGCTCGCACAGCACTTCGGTAGGACATACGCGGGCGCACATGCCGCCCAGCGGGTTGGCTTCCAAAATGGTGTGCGCCGCACCGCGCAGATTGCCGTCGGCAATGCGCTGGATAAAGCTGGGCACGTCAATGCCGGTGGGGCAGGCGGTCTGGCAGGGCGCGTCGTAACAGTAATAACAGCGGTCGGCCTCGACGCGGGCTTGGGCCAGGTTCATCGGCGGGTGGGCGTCGCAAAAATTGCGCGCCAGGTCCGGGCCGCTAAGGCGTCCGGCTGCGATGCCGGGGGTGGAGCTGTCTGTGTGCATAGTGGCGGTTCCGGTTACAGGTTTTCCATCCGATGTCGCCCCTCAAGGCTGTTGAACCTAGAGCTTTGCGCGATCGCGTGTATTTAAATGTGGAAAATTTGTTTTACCAATTGGTAAAAACCCTAGCGATTTAACCAGCAAGACCCGTACCAATGGTGAAAGAATGGGGGCATGAAACCGGTCAAGTTCAGTGTTGCGCGGGAAAAGCTGGAGCAGGACATCCTGGCTGCTGCCAAGCGCCTGTTTGCCCAACGCGGCTACGGTGGCGTGTCTTTGGACCATATCGCCAAGGCGGTGGGCGCGTCCAAGCAAAACCTGCTGTACTACTTTCCCAGTAAAGAGGCGCTGTACCGGCGTGTGCTGCACGGGGTGCTGGATGTGTGGCTTTCTTACATGGATGCGCTCAGCCAGCGCCCCGATGACCCGGAGCAGGCGCTGCGCGAGTACATCGCGGGCAAGCTGCGCTTTTCGCGTGAGCACCCGGACGATTCGCGTGTTTATGCCAATGAGGTGATATCCGGGGCGCCCCTCTTTGCCGCCGAAATTGCCGAGCGGGTGATCCCGGCGCTGCAAGCCGATGTGGCTATCTTCAACCGCTGGGCCGAACGCGGCCTATGCCGTAAGGTGGACGGTCGCCACCTGATGGTGCTGCTATGGGCCTCTACCCAGGTCTATGCCGACTGGAGCAGCCAGATCAGCCTGGTGCTTGGCAAGAATGAACTTGAAGAGACCGACTTCGCGGCGGCCGAGGGGTTGATTGTGGATATGGTGCTGCGCACGGTTTTGTTGCCGGCCGCAGCTTAGTCATCCCAGTGCCTCAAACCGCTTGCGCTCGCTTGAGTACCAATACATTGCGGTCTCCCTTGCCCGACAAGCGCTTGAGCAGCAGCCGGTAGGTGTCCACATCAAAGGCCAGTGTCTCCCGGGTTTGCATCCCGCTAGAGACTACAAATATCCGATGGGCACTGCTTGAATACGCGAACTCAGTGCCATGGCGTTTGGCACTAGACAAACCACTGCAGCATCGGCCGCGTTGGTTTGCAACTGGTGGAGTGCATGAATGCCTTGCAAATTATGCCGAGAGGGGGATGCGGATTTCTTGCACTCCATAGGGTAAATCAAGCCGTCTTGCTCGATGAGTAAATCGACTTCGTATTGATCTTTGGTGCGCAAAAAACTGCATACAGGCGTGCGCCCGGTATGCCAATAGCTCTTCAAAATTTCAGTGATAACCCATGTCTCAAAAATAGCGCCCGACATAGCGCCCGCTTCTAGCGTTTGCGGACTACTCCACTGGGTGAGGTAACTGCAAAGTCCCGTATCTAAAAAGTAGAGTTTGGGCGTTTTAACAAGGCGCTTGGTGGTATTGCTATGCCAGGGCTGAAGCAAATGGACTATTCCTGATGCTTGCAAGATGGACAGCCATTGCTTGGCGGTTGCGGGGTGTATGTCGGTATCGCGGGCTAAATCGGCAACGTTGAGTAGCTGCGCCGTTCGCGCTGCTGCTGCCCTGACAAAGCGGGTAAATACAACTTCGCTGCCTACTTGCGCCAGCGCTCGCACATCGCGCTGGATGTAGGTTTGCAGGTAGGAGCTGTAAAACACATCGCGATTGAGTCTAGCGTTGCGTGCGAGAGCAGGAAAACTCCCACGCCAAATGTGTGCGAATAGTTGATCGTGTGTCCATGGTGCGCTTTGATGCAAGGCTTGCCTAGCTTGCAAAACGGATGCTGTTGGCACAAACGGCGGCATAAGCGCCGCACCTTGGCCAATCATTTCTTGCCTTGACAAGCCCAGCATGGTGATCACCGCCACGCGCCCCGCAAGCGATTCAGCAACGCCGCGCATTAAATGAAAGGGCTGAGAGCCTGTAAGCCAGTAAGCGGCTTTCCCGTGGGCTCCACCTTGTGCATCGACACGAATTTTGATATGCGTTAGCAGCTCAGGCGCGTATTGCACTTCGTCAATCAGCAAAGGGGGCGGATTTCGCTCTAAAAATAAGGCGGGATCTTCTTTTGCAAGCGCAAGTGCCAAGGGGTCATCTAGGCTGATGTAGCGGCGACCGGGTTCGCACAAACTAAGCAGCAAGGTGGTTTTCCCCACTTGGCGCGCGCCCGTGACCAGGACAACAGGAAAGTTTTCACTGCATTCGAGAATGTGGGTCTTAAGTGTTCGCTCGAAGTCCATACCAAATTATACGTCTAATATACTAGTACGATGTAATAATAGACGGTAAATATGGTGAAAAATTGAAGCGAAGTTCCCCGCCGTATCCGGCATGCGCCTAGACACTTCACCCAAGTAATCCAAGCTATCGCCAAACGTCATCGGGGCCGCCTGAGACCCGGGATCCAAGTTACCGAGCGGGGCCAAAGCGCCGGGAGGGCCTTTATCGGCTTAGCGCTTGAGTACCAATACATTGCGGTCTCCCTTGCCCGACAAGCGCTTGAGCAGCAGCCTGTAAGTGTCCACATCAAAGGCCAGTGCCTGGCGGGTTTGCAGGGCCTGCGCTAGTTCTTCATCATCATGCACGGTGGCCAGGTGGCACCATTGCTCGAACACATGGATATCGGTACGGCCGCTGCGTGTGTCGTATTCACGGATGCCTATGGGCCCCGCAAAAGGCCAGGCCTGCAGTTGCTCACCCGTCAAGGCCAGTTGCACGCGCAGGCGATGCACGTTGGGGTTTTCGCGGCCTGCGCATACGCCCCTGCATTTGCCGATTTGGCTGGCAAAGCAATGGCCTTTGCCGGACTCCAGGCCCAGGGTTTGCGGACACAGAGCGTGGGTTTCGCACAGTGTGCGCAGTGCATCAAGAGCCTGGCGTTTGGAGCGATAGGTGCCGTACAAGCTACTGAAAGCGGCTGCATCCATCTCGTCCAGGCCCACCAGCGTGAGCAAGGGCTTGGTATCTGGCGACTCAGCCAGTTGCCAGGCTTGCAGGCCGCGTGTGCGTCGCAGTTGCCGGTTGTGTATGGGCTGGCGCTCTTTCACCCAGCGCGATTCCAGCAAGAGGGCGCCTAGTTCGCCTGCGGTTTCTTGCCACTCGATGCGCCTAATCTCTTGCAGTATGCGCATCTCGCGCGCCTGGCGTGTGGAGGCTTGAAAGTGGGAGAGCACGCGGGTGCGCATGTTCACGCTTTTGCCTATGTAAAGCGGTATCGCGCCTTCGCCGTAAAACACATAAACGCCAGGTCGGTCCGGCACATCCGAGATGGGTGTTTCCAATTGCGGCGGTACGCTGGCGCTGCCTTGTAGCAAGGCTGCGGCCTCGCGCTGCAGCACTTCGGCGCCCAAGTCTGCGCGCGCTACTTGTAAAAAACCCAGTACCAATTCCACATCGCCCATGGCGCGGTGGCGCGCCAGGGTGTGCAAGCCGTGGCGTTGCGAGATGGCGTCCAGGCCATGGCCTTTGTGCGCCGGGTAAAGCTTGCGCGACAAGCGCACAGTACACAGGGTTTTGACCTTGAAGGGCTTGTCCATGCGCTCCAGCGCATGCAGCACAAAGCCGTGGTCAAAGCGCACGTTATGCGCCACGAAAACTGCCCCGTCCAGCAGTTCGAGCAAGCGGCTGGCGACATCCTCAAAATACGGTGCGTCCTGCACCATGGCATCACTGATGCCGGTCAGGCCTTGGATGAAAGGCGGTATGCGCACACCGGGGTTGACCAGGGTGCTCCAGCGCGCCACCTCCACGCCGTGTTCAACACGTACGGCGGCGATCTCGGTAATGCGGTCTTGCTGTGCATTGCCACCGGTGGTTTCCAGGTCGATGACGACAAAACAGGGCAGCATGCTGGCTTCAGTCTTCAGCAAAAAATCAGTGCTAGCCAGGCTGGTTCGTCAATGAAGTTGAGCGAGGCATACATGCCAAAGCGGTAGAACCAGGCGTTGAGCAGTTCGCGCCGCTCGGGCCAGGGCGCGTACTTGAATTGGCGCAGTGCAAGCAGCACCGGCGGCTGCGCCCGGGCTTGCATTAAATGTCCAGGACGTGAAAGCCGAAGTGCCCTGCGCGCCGGTCTGCGAAAAAGTGCTCCAGGGTTTCCCTGACAGTACGAAACGCGATCTCGTCCCAAGGGATATCGGCTTCGTCAAACAACACCGCTTCCTGGGTTTCAGTACCCGGCGCAAATTCGGGGCTGAGCAAGGTGGCGCGGTAAAACAAATGCACCTGGCCCACGCGCGCTACATTGATCAGCGAAAACAGCGCGTGCATTTCAAACTGCGCCCCCGCCTCTTCCACGGTTTCACGCGCCGCCCCTTCGGCGGTGGTCTCGCCCAGTTCCATGAAGCCAGCAGGCAGGGTCCACCTACCTTTGCGCGGCTCGATATTGCGTTTGCACAGCAGCACTTTGTCGCCCCACACGGGAATTGTGCCCACCACATTGAGCGGGTTGATGTAGTGGATGGTGTGGCAGGCCGGGCAGACGGCGCGCAACTTGGTGTCGCCGTCGTCGGGTATGCGGTGTTCTACCGTAGTGCCGCATTGCCGGCAATGCTTGATCGGAGAGCCGTGCATGTACGCGCTTTATCCCGCGGTGGGCGCAGAGATGATCATGCGCAGATCGGACAAGCCATCGACGCTACCTACGAGCACATCACCGGCTTGTACTGCACCTACGCCTTCGGGTGTGCCGCTGTAGATCAGGTCGCCAGGCTGCAAAATCCAGCCGATGGAGAGTTGTTCAATCGTCTCGGCGATATTCCAGATCATTTTGCTGATCACGCTGTTTTGGCGTGCCTGGCCGTTCACTTCCAGGGCGATGCGTGCTTGCTCAATGCCGGGCACCTGCGATGCCGGCGTAATCGCGCCAATGGGCGCAGAGTGTTCAAAGCCTTTGCCGATACACCAGGGGCGGCTTTGTTTTTTCATGTCGTTTTGCAGGTCGCGGCGCGTCATGTCCAGGCCCACTGCGTAGCCAAAAATATGGCGGTGGGCGTCCGCCGCTTTAATGTGGTGGCCCCCCACGCCGATGGCGACCACCAGCTCAATCTCATGGTGCAGATTGGCGGTGAGGGTGGGGTAGGGCATTTGCGCGGTAGTGTCCGGCGCGCAATAGAGCACGGCATCGGCCGGTTTCATAAAGAAGAAGGGCGCTTCCCGACCGGTGCCGCCCATTTCTTTGGCATGCTCTTCATAGTTGCGGCCCACGCAGTAAATGCGATGCACCGGAAACAAGGCTGGCGAGTCCACCACGGGGACTCCGACCACGGCGGGGGGCGTGAAGCTGTAAATCATGATGCGGCTTTCCTGGTTTAGTCGGACTGGGCAACGAGTTCGAAATGCTCGACATGCGGTGGTGCCGCGAAAAACGGCCCCACGATGGAGCGCCACTCGGTAAATGCGGGCGACTCGCGAAAGCCCACGGTATGGTCTTCTAGGGTGGCCCAAAAAATTTGCAACACATAGCGCTCGGGCGTTTCCATGCTTCTATTGACCTTAAAGCCATGAAACCCTTTGGCGTGTGCAATGACCTTGCCTACGCCGCGCTCTATGGCGGCTTCAAATTCGGCGTTCTGGCCGGTATGGATGCGGATGTCGGCAATTTCAAGAATCATGGGCTGCTTCAGTGCGTGGTGTGGGTTGGGCGCCATAGGTCATGGTCCGCCAGGCCGATGTTAGCGGCGCAGGCGCCGGTTTATGCTCGGGCTATGCAAATTTCAGAGCCCGCCGTACGCCGTGTGCCGAATCCGGACTGGCTGGTGCCCGACTGGCCGGCGCCGCCTTCGGTACTGGCGCTGTGCACCACGCGCGCCGGCGGCGTGTCGCTGCCTCCTTATGACAGCATGAACCTGGGTGCCTATGTGGGCGATGCGGCGCAGGCGCTAGCCGCCAATGTGCAGCGGCTGGCGCAGGCTCTGGGTGCGCGGCCTGTGATGCTCAAGCAGGTACACGGCACGCGCCTGCTGGCCTTGCAAACGCAAATCCCTGATTACGAGGAAGCCGACGGCAGCTACACCGGCCAGCGCGGACTGGCCTGCACTGTGGGCATCGCCGACTGCCTGCCGATACTGCTCTGCCATGTGGCCGATGGGCAGACGACCCAAGTGGGCGCTTTGCATGCGGGATGGCGCGGACTGGCAGGCTTTGCGGGAGAGGACGGCGTTTCACGTGTCCATGTAGGCGTGGTTGAAGCTTTTTTTGCCTCTCAGGCGACGACGGGTAGGCCAGCCGCCCAGTGGCTGGCCTGGCTGGGGCCGTGCATTGGCCCGCAGGCTTTTGAAGTGGGGCCTGAAGTGCGGGAGGCGTTTATGGCGTTTTTACCCAAGGCGGCCCAGGCATTCGTGCCCTTAGCTGGCGGCAAGTTCCTGGCCAATCTGCCGCTGCTGGCGCGTCAGCGCCTGGCGGCCAGCGGTGTGTCGGCGGTATTTGGTAATGATGGCAGCCCCGCCTGGTGTACGGTGGGCCATCCCTCAAGATTCTTTTCGTACCGGCGCGACAAGGTCACCGGGCGCCAGGTCGCCAGCATTTGCCTGCTGTGAGCCGGGACTTTCGGGGCCCGCAGCTTGCGCGGTCTGTGCCGTTAAATAGGCCTGTGCTTCCTCGGCCTCGCGCGCCATTCGCTGGCGCCGCCGCACCGGCGTACCCATGAAATACAGCACCAAGCCGATGGGCATCAGTCCGTAAAGCACAAAGGTGATGCAGGCCCCCAGCACCGTGCCCTGGCTGCTGGTGGCCTCGGCTACGGCCATCATGAAAGCCACATACAACCAGGCAATGGGAACGATATACATATTTTCGGTCTAAAATGCTGCACCGCAGCAAAGATTGTCAGCCTGGCGAAGGCCAGCACCCAGATAATCTAACGCAAATACTTATACGCAGTACCCGTCTGCGCCTAAAGAGGACACACCGTGGACAACCCGCAGTTTGATATCTGGTCAAAAACAGCCGCCCAATTCCAGGAGACTGTAAGCCAATCCTGGACCAAAGCCCTGGAAAACTTCCAAACCCTGGACCTGAGTGCCGCCATGTCAGCCATAGCGCAGCCTTCGGCGCCTCCGGCGATCCAGTTTTCTGGGGACAAATTGCAGGCGGTACAACAACAGTACGTGCAGGACGCGCAGACCCTGATGACGCAGATGATGAGCGAAGGCGGGCTGCAAATGCAGGACAAACGCTTTGCCAACCCGGCCTGGCACCACAACCCGGTGGCCGCACTGAGCGCTGCGGTCTACCTACTGAACAGCCGCACTTTGATGGCGCTGACCGACGCGGTCGATGCCGATGAAAAAACCCGCAACCGCCTGCGCTTTGCGGTGGAACAGGGCGTAGCGGCGGCAGCGCCCAGTAATTTCTTGGCTTTCAACGCAGAAGCCCAGCAAAAAGCCCTGGACACCAAGGGCGAGAGCATTGCCAAAGGTTTGCAAAACCTGCTGCACGATATGCGCCAGGGCCATGTGTCCATGACCGATGAGAGCGTGTTTACTGTCGGTAAAAACGTCGCCACCACTGAAGGCGCCGTAGTTTTTGAAAACGAACTCTTCCAGCTCATTGAATACAAGCCCCTGACGGCCAAGGTGTTTGAAAAACCCTTCCTCATGGTGCCGCCCTGCATCAACAAGTACTACATCCTGGACTTGCAGCCCGACAACTCGGTGGTGCGTTACGCAGTAGCCCAAGGCCACCGCACCTTTGTGGTGAGCTGGCGTAACCCGGACGCGACTTTGGCACATAAGACCTGGGACGACTACATTGAAGAGGCGGTTATCCAAGCGATCAGCGTCACGCAAGATATCGTTGGCAAGCGCGGCACCGACCACAGCGTCAATGCCCTGGGCTTTTGCGTAGGCGGCACCATGCTGACCACGGCGCTTGCAGTGCTGGCGGCGCGCGGCGAGCATCCGGTGGCCAGCACCACGCTGCTGACCACGCTGCTGGACTTCACCGACAGCGGAATTTTGGATGTATTCATTGACGAGTCCTTCGTTAAATTTCGTGAGCAGGAATTAGGCGATGGGGGTTTGATGAAAGGCCAGGACCTGGCATCGACCTTCAGCTTTTTGCGGCCCAATGACCTGGTCTGGAATTACGTGGTGGGCAACTACCTCAAAGGCGAAACGCCCCCGCCTTTTGACCTTTTGTACTGGAATTCGGACGCGACCAATTTGCCGGGCCCCTATTACGCCTGGTATCTGCGCAACACCTATCTGGAAAACAAATTGGTGCAGCCCGGCGCGGCCACGGTCTGCGGCGAGCGGGTCGATTTCGGTTTACTCGACACCCCTTTTTATATTTACGGCTCGCGCGAAGACCATATCGTGCCTATCGGCGGTGCTTACGCTTCCACCCAAGCACTGCCGGGCAAAAAGCGCTTTGTGATGGGTGCCTCCGGCCACATCGCTGGTGTGATCAACCCACCGGCTAAAAACAAGCGCAGCCACTGGATACGTGCCGACGGCAAACTGCCTGCCAGCCATGCCCAGTGGATGCAAGCTGCGGTGGAGCACCCTGGCAGCTGGTGGACCGATTGGGCCCAATGGCTTAAGTCCCACGCAGGCAAGCAAGTAGCCGCGCCCAAGGCCTATGGCCGGGCCAAATACAAGGCCAGCTTTGCTGCGCCCGGTACCTATGTTCTGGCCAAGGCCTGAGCGCAGCCTGGGCTTTTCACAGGCTTCACACGCTATTCATTGAGTCGGTTTACCCTTAACTTTCCGGAGACAAAAAAATGCAAGACATCGTCATCGTCGCAGCCACCCGCACCGCAGTAGGCAAATTTGGCGGCAGCCTGTCCAAAGTCGCCGCGCCTGAATTAGGTGCTGCAGTCATTCGCAACCTGCTGGAGCGTACTGGCCTGGCCGCAGACCAGGTGGGTGAAGTCATCATGGGCCAGGTGCTTGCGGCAGGCTCCGGCCAAAACCCCGCGCGCCAGTCGCTGATGAAAAGTGGTCTTGCCAAAGAAACCCCTGCGCTGACCATTAACGCCGTGTGCGGCTCCGGCCTCAAAGCCGTAATGCTGGCCGCGCAAGCGGTGGCCTGGGGCGACAGCGACATCGTCATCGCCGGCGGTCAGGAAAACATGAGCGCCTCGCCCCACGTGCTCATGGGCAGCCGCGACGGCCAGCGCATGGGCAACTGGAATATGGTGGACTCGATGATTGTCGATGGCCTGTGGGACGTGTACAACCAGTACCACATGGGCATCACCGCCGAGAACGTGGCCAAGGCCCACGGCATCAGCCGCGATATGCAAGACGCACTGGCCCTGGCCAGCCAGCAAAAAGCCGCTGCCGCGCAAGACGCCGGCAAGTTTGTCGATGAAATCGTGCCCTTTAGCATGGCCCAGAAAAAAGGCGACCCCATCGTTTTTGCGGCAGATGAATTTATCAACCGCAAGTCCAATGCCGAAGCATTGGCTGGCCTGCGCCCCGCGTTTGACAAGGCCGGTGGTGTCACCGCCGGCAATGCCTCGGGCATCAACGACGGCGCTGCTGCTGTGATGGTGATGACGGCGCAAAAAGCTGCTGCCCTGGGCCTGACTCCGCTGGGCCGTATTGCCAGCTTCGCCACCAGCGGCCTAGACCCGGCCATGATGGGCATGGGCCCGGTGCCCGCCTCGCAAAAAGCCCTGGCCCGCGCCGGCTGGAAAGCGCAAGACCTGGATCTGCTGGAAATCAACGAAGCTTTTGCCGCCCAGGCCTGTGCCGTCAACCAAGAAATGGGCTGGGATACCTCCAAGGTCAATGTCAACGGCGGCGCGATTGCCATCGGTCACCCGATTGGTGCGTCCGGCTGCCGCATCTTGGTGACCTTGCTGCATGAGATGGGTCGCCGTGGTGCCAAAAAAGGTATCGCTAGCCTGTGTATCGGCGGTGGCATGGGGGTTGCACTCACCATCGAACGTTAATTTCAAAAGTTGAGTTAGTTTTAATCAAAAAAAGGAGACAGACATGAATCAGAAAGTTGCTTACGTTACCGGTGGTATGGGTGGTATCGGTACCGCCATTTGCCAGCGCCTGCACAAAGAAGGTTTTAAAGTAATCGCCGGTTGCGGCCCTACGCGTGACCACGTCAAATGGATTGGCGAGCAGGCTGCTCTGGGCTTCACTTTTTACGCCTCTGTAGGCAATGTCGGTGATTGGGACTCCACCGTGGAAGCCTTCACCAAGTCCAAAGCCGAGCATGGCGTGATCGATGTGCTGGTGAACAACGCCGGTATCACGCGTGACCGCATGTTCCTGAAAATGAGCCGCGAAGATTGGGATATGGTCATCGAGACCAACCTGAACTCCATGTTCAACGTGACCAAGCAAGTGGTCGCCGACATGGTTGAAAAAGGCTGGGGCCGCATCATCAACATCTCGTCGGTCAATGGCGAAAAAGGCCAGGCCGGCCAAACCAATTACTCGGCTGCCAAAGCCGGTATGCATGGTTTCTCTATGGCTCTGGCCCAAGAACTGGCGACCAAAGGCGTGACGGTCAACACCGTAAGCCCGGGCTACATCGGCACCGACATGGTCAAAGCCATCCGCGAAGACGTGCTGGCCAAGATCGTCGCCACGGTGCCCGTCAAACGCCTGGGCGAACCCAGCGAGATCGCCTCCATCATCGCCTGGCTGGCGTCCGAAGAAGGCGGCTACGCCACCGGCGCAGACTTCTCGGTGAACGGTGGTTTGCACATGGGTTAAGTCGCTTCTGGCTCCTAAGCCATCAGCAAAAAGGCCGACGCTAGTGTCGGCCTTTTTTTTGGCGAAATTTATTGCTGACTCAGGCGTTCAAGCCTTTGTGCGCCATATATGCGCACAAGCCATAGAGCATGATGGCAAATAGGCGTTTGAGCATGACCAGGTTCAGACGGTGCGCGAGCTTGGCGCCTAGTGGCGCAGTCCAGACGCTGCATGATGCAGTGACCAAGAGGCCGGGCAGCCAGACATAGCCCAGCGACCAGGGCGGCAAGGCTTCGTTGTGCCAGCCGGAAAAAATGTAGCCGATGGTGTTGAAAAACGCGATGGGAAAACCCAGTGCTGCGCTGGTGCTGACGGCATTGAGGATGACCACGTTATGCGCCACCATATACGGGACGCTGACAAAACCGCCGCCTGCGCCGACCAGGCCGGAAAGAAAACCGATGGCGCTACCGGCCAGCGTCTGGCCCTTCCAACCGGGTAACTCGCGGTGGGCCTTGGGCTGGCGGTTAAGCAGCATTTGGGTGGCTGAGAAGCCTACGAAGCCGGCAAAAATGAGCGATAAGGCGCTACCTTTGAGGATGGCAAAAAGCCCTGCGCTGGCCAGCGCGCCGCCTAAGGCAATGCCCGGTGCCATGGCTTTGACAATATCCCAGCGCACCGTACCACGCTGGTGATGCGCGCGCACGCTGGACAGACTGGTAAACACAATCATGGCCATGGAGGTGGCAATCGCCATCTTCACGCTGATGTCGGTGCCCACGCCACTCCGCTCCAGGATGATGCTGACAAAAGGCGCAATCAACATGCCCCCGCCAATGCCCAGCATGCCAGCCAGCAATCCTGCTCCCAAGCCGAGTACGGCCAGTTCCATCACCATGAGGGGTTCAAACATAAGGGCGATTGGAAAGTAGTGAGGAGGAGCAAAGGTGTCTGCGGTGGGCCACCAGGCCCGCATCCTAAACCGCAGTTTAGGTGGGCGAGGTCAGCGCCCCATTGGGTCCATCTAACGCGAGATGATCACGCCTGGGGAGCGATATTCCAAGCCCTGGCTCAATGAGCATTGGTTCAGGAAATAAAAAGCCCGGTGGGACCGCAGACGCTGACCATTGTAGGGGCCACAGCGCGCAGGGGGGGCTAGAACAGCAGGCCGTCGTTAGCCAGTACTTTGTCCAAGCGTTTGATCAGCGGCTCCAGCACCCGGTCGCTCTGGCGCCGGTTCAGCGTTAGCGCTGGGCTGCCCTCCACAGTCAACTCCGAAGGCAGATTGCCATTGGCCGACACTACGTCAAAAGCGAGGTTGAGCGCGGCCAAAACGGCTATCCGATCACGCGCCCGTACTTTTCCAGCATCCCGGATTTTGCACATGCCCGCATCCACGCGCTGCACCGCTTTGAGCAACTGCTCTTCGCCGCCCTCGGGGCAGCCCAGCAGATAGCTCTGGCCCATGATTTGCACTTCCAGTTGTTTCATGGCGGTCAAAAGCGGCTATCGGTGGGGTGAGCTGCGCCGGCCGCAGCGATGGGCGCGGCGTTTTCGGGAATGCGTTCGAGCAAGGCATCGACCCGGGAGCGGGCGGCGGAGAGGCGGGATTTGAAAGAGTCACGCTCCTGGGTGAGCGAGGCCACTTGCTGGGTCAGCAGGGCGTTGGTACGCTGCAATTCCTCGTAGCGCAGCAGCAAGCGCTCAACGCGCTCGGCAATCTGGTCGATGGGGGATGCCTGCTCCATGGGGGGCGATTGTAGTGGCGCCCCGAGGCAGGGATGCCGTACGCCTACAATCGCCCCCGTTGGTGCTCGCGCCGTGGTTCACATGGCGCAGTTCAACGGGAAGCAGGAGGGAAGGCCCCGCAAAGCCAACCTAACCTGCGCTGCCCCCGCAACGGTAAGTGGACAAATCCGCAAGGATTTCGCTCCCATCACAGCCACTGAGTGCCTTGAACAAGCGCTTGGGAAGGCGATGGGGGTCGCGCCACCAGCCCGGATACCGGCCAACAAGGTGGTGGTGCGCTTGCGCGCCACCGTAACGCCCAGGCGCTGTCGGGGAAGACGGTGAGGGATTTGTTGATGGTCTTAATCTTTATG